>CAZLYE010000275.1:0-11318 GCA_964562865.1 uncultured Binatia bacterium (SeqCode)
TCCCCGCGGCGCCCCGGAGCGGGCTCACGAAGGCCTCCGGGAAACGCCGCGCGAGGACCTGGCGGAGGTGCTGCGCGCGGCCGGCGTCGCTGAGCGACGCGACCTCGATCGTCCACGAGGCGGTCGCCGTCTCGGCGGGCGGCGGTGGGACGAAGCGGGGCGGGGGTGCGCTCGCGAGCACCTCGACGCGGACGCGTGCCGTGCCCGGGCCGACCATGCGGAGCGCTCGCGCGGCGCCGTACGAGAGATCGATCGCGCGGCCGCCGGCGAACGGACCGCGGTCGTTGATGCGCACCTCGACCGAGCGCCCGTTCTCGAGGTTCGCCACCATCACCCGCGTGCCGAGCGGGAGCGAGGGATGTGCGGCGGTCAGCTCGTACTGGTCGTAGATCTCCCCGTTGGCGGTGCGGTTCCCGTCGAAGCCGGGTCCGTACCAGGAGGCGACGCCCACCTGCACGCCGTCGACGACCGGCGGCGGTGCGGCGCGGAAGAGCGCACATCCCGCGCTGCCGAGCGCGACCGCCGCACACACGCCCACCCACCGCCACCACCCGCCGCGCATCCGCACCGCGGCATTATCGACGTTCGCCTTGGAGGCGCAAGCTCGCGTCATCCCGGTGCTTTTGCGATTTACTCGCCCGGGATGGTGTGCTAATCGCGGAGGCGCCGTGTCCGGTCATTCCAAGTGGAGCTCGATCAAGCACAAGAAGGCGCTCAAGGACCAGCGACGCGGCAAGCTCTTCACGAAGTTCATCAAGGAGATCACCGTCGCCGCGCGCATGGGCGGTGGTGACATCAACGCCAATCCGCGTCTGCGCACCGCGGTCATCACCGCCCGGCAGAACAGCATGCCGGCCGACAACATCGACCGCGCGATCAAGAAGGGCACGGGCGAGCTCGAGGGCGTCACCTACGAGGAGGTGACCTACGAGGCGTACGGGCCGGGCGGGGTCGCGATCCTCGTCCAGACCCTCACCGACAACCGGACCCGGACCGTCGCCGACCTCCGGAGCATCCTCACCAAGCACAACGGCAACCTCGCGGCGGCGGGCGCCGTCGGGTGGATGTTCCACAAGCACGGGCTCCTCACCGTCGATCGCGCCGGCGCCGACGAGGACCGGGTGATGGAGGTCGCGCTCGAGGGCGGCGCCGACGACGTGCGCGAGGCCGGTGACATCCTCGAGGTGCTGACCGCGCCGGAGCATTTCGAGAAGGTGAAGGACGCGCTCGAGAAGGCGAAGGTGACGCTCGCGTCGGCCGAGGTGACGATGATCCCGCAATCGACCGTCGCGATCTCGGGCAAGACGGCGGAGCAGATGGTCCGGCTGCTCGAGGCGCTCGAGGACCACGACGACGTGCAGAACGTCTCGTCGAACATGGACATCGCCGCGGAGGAGCTCGAGCGTCTGTCGGCGTGACACCCCGCTCGGGGTGCGGAGGGGAGGGGCGTGCGGGTGCTCGGGATCGATCCGGGAAGCCGGCGGACGGGATGGGGAGTGGTCGAGGCCGACGGGCTCGCCTTCCATCACGTGGCGAGCGGGACGATCGCCCTCGCGCCGGGTGAGCCGCTCGGCGCGCGCCTCGCGCGGCTCCACGCCGAGTGCCTGCGGCTCCTCGCCGCCTGGAGCCCGGGCGCGATCGTCCTCGAGCGCGCGTTCGTCGCCCGGAACGTGCAGAGTGCCTTCCGGCTGGGTGAGGCACGCGGTGCCGTCCTCGCTGCCGCGGGCTCGGCCGGGACGGCGCTCCACGAGTACGCGCCGGCCACCGTGAAGCTCGCGACGGTCGGCCACGGCCAGGCCGACAAGCGCGCGATCGGCCGCGGCATCGCGCTGCGCCTCCGCCTGCGGTACGCACCGGAGCCGGACGCGGCGGACGCGCTCGCCCTCGCCCTCTGCCACCTCCAGCAGGCACCCCTCCTCGGAAGGATCGCCCGGGCCTCAGCCCCAGGATCGGCCGCCGGAGCGCGCCAGCGCGGAGGCGTCATTTGATCGCCTCCCTCTCCGGCACGCTCACCGAGAAGGCCCCCGAGCGCGTCGTCGTCGACGTCGGCGGCGTCGGCTACGCCGTCCACGTCTCGCTGCAGACGTTCGCCGATCTCCCACCGGCCGGGAGCCCGGTCCGCCTGCTCGTCCACACCGAGGTCCGCGAGGATGCGATCGAGCTGATCGGCTTCCTCGCGCCCGACGAGCGTGCGCTTTTCCACCTGCTGCGGAAGGTGAAGGGGCTCGGGCCGCGCACCGCGCTGGTCGTCCTCTCCGGGATGCCGCGTACCGAGCTCGCCGCGACCATCGCGAGCGGCGACGCGGTCCGGCTGCAGACGATCCCGGGCGTCGGGAAGAAGTTCGCCGAGCGCATCGTCGTCGAGTGCCGGGAGGGCGCTGCGGTGATCGCCTCCGGTTCGCCCGCGCCCGGCGAGCCGGTGCGTCCGGACGGCGTCCTCGGCGAGGCGGTCTCCGCGCTCGTCAACCTCGGCTACAAGCGCGCCGAGGCGGAGCGGGCCGTCGAGCGCGTCGGCCGCCGCCCGGCGCCGCTCGAGGACGTCGTGCGCGCGGCGCTGCAGGGGCTGGCGGGGGCGCCCTAGATGGCGCGCTGGCCGAGCCCCGTCGTCCCCGAGCCCGTCGACGACGACCTCGTCGTCGAGACGCCGCTCCGCCCGCGGACGCTGGAGGAGTACATAGGCCAGGAGTCGATCCGCGAGAATCTCCGCGTGCAGATCGCGGCCGCGCGGTCGCGCGGCGACGTCCTTGATCACGTGCTCCTCTACGGGCCGCCCGGGCTCGGGAAGACCTCGCTCGCGCACGTGGTCGCGAACGAGCTCGGCGTCGGCATCCGGGCGACGGCCGGGCCCGTGCTCGAGCGACCGGGCGATCTCGCCGCGATCCTGTCGAACCTCGAGCGCGGGCAGGTGTTCTTCATCGACGAGGTCCACCGCCTGAACCACGTCGTCGAGGAGACGCTCTATCCGGCGATGGAGGACTTCCAGCTCGACCTCGTCGTGGGGCAGGGGCCGACGGCCCGCTCGATCAAGCTGCCTCTGAAGCCGTTCTGCCTGATCGGGGCGACGACGCGCGCGGGCCTCCTCACCTCGGCGATGCGCGACCGGTTCGGCGCCACCTTCCGTCTCGACTTCTACGGGCGCGAGGACCTGCACCGGATCCTCCGGCGCGCGGCGGCGATCCTGGGCGCGCGGCTCGAGGACGACGGCGCCGCCGAGATCGCGTGCCGGGCTCGCGGCACGCCGCGGATCGCCAACCGGCTCCTCCGGCGCGTCCGGGACTTCGCCGACGTGCGCGCCGACGGCCGCATCGACCGTGCCGTCGCGCGCGACGCGCTGCGACTCCTCGACGTCGACGAGGCGGGCTTCGACAAGATGGACCGCGCGCTCCTCCTCACCATCGTCGACAAGTTCTCGGGCGGCCCCGTCGGGCTCGACACGCTCGCCGCGGCGGTCGGCGAGGAGCGGGACACCATCGAGGACGTCTACGAGCCTTTCCTCATCCAGGAGGGCTTCCTCGTCCGGACGGCGAAGGGACGGGTTGCGACCGCGCTCGCGTACGCGCACTTCGGCCGCCGCGCCGACGTCCCACCCCCGCCGGCGCAGCAGAAGCTCCTCTAGAGGGCCGGCTACCGGGGCTTCCGGCCCCCCGGCCGGAGTGGCAGGATCGGCCCGTGGCACGCGAGCTCGGCCGGCTGCTGGTCGTCGTCGGAGGGATCGCGCTCGTCGCGGGCGTCCTCCTGCTCGTGGCCGACCGGATCCCGTGGATCGGACGCCTCCCGGGTGACTTCGTCGTACGCCGCGGACCGGTCACGTTCTACTTCCCGCTGGTCACGAGCGTCGTGCTGAGCGTCGTCCTGACCCTCATCCTGAATTTCTTCTGGCGACGATAAGCCCTCG
Source organism: uncultured Binatia bacterium (SeqCode) (assembly GCA_964562865.1). Taxonomy (GTDB): domain Bacteria; phylum Desulfobacterota; class Binatia; order DP-6; family DP-6; genus CAZLYE01. The sequence continues at coordinate 3,896 of CAZLYE010000275.1, forward strand.
GGCTCGCGCCGGATTTCCCGCGGTTTATGCAGCTTCCTTGCTCCCTCGCGCGGACCGCGCACGCCTTGCCTTCGGGGGGGCTTGACCGTATCATCCGCCCGCTCCCAATGCCCGGCCCGTCCGATCCGTCGCCCCCCGGGGCGGTCTCGCCCGAGGTGCGCCGCCGCCGGCGTGAGGCGTGGATCATCGCGGGGATCATGGCGGCGGTCGTCCTGCTCGCCGTCTTCCAGTTCCGGCTCCCGCAGTCCCTCGGCACCGGCTCGCTCGGGACCGACGCCGTCCTGATCGCGCTCATCGACCTCAACCTGATCCTGCTCGTGCTGCTCGTCTTCCTGGTCGGGCGGAACATCGCGAAGCTGATCTTCGAGCGGCGCCGGCGCATCATGGGCGCCCACCTCCGGACGCGGCTCGTCGGCGCCTTCGTGGCGATCGCCCTCCTGCCGGCGACGCTCCTCTTCCTCGTCGCCCTCGTGTTCGTCCAGAACTCGATCGAGCGCTGGTTCAACGGCCAGGTCGAGGACTCCCTCGAGGGCTCGCTCGAGGTCGCGCACGCCTACTACCAGGACCTCGCCGGCACGGCGCTCGGGTTCGCGCGGCAGCTCGCGGAACGGCTGGGGAGCGAGGGGCTCATCGGGCATCGCGACCTCCTCAAGCGCTTCCTCGACCAGCGTCGCACGGAGTACCAGCTCGACATGGTGGAGGTGTTCGCGCGCGAGCAGGCGCTCGGGCGGAGTCGGCGCGACGATCTCCCATCCGGCATCGGGCTCGAGCCGAGAACGGATATCATCCGCCGCGCGTGGAAGGGCACCGAGGCGACGCTCGTCGACCCGGTGGGTGAGGCCGACATGATCCGCGCCGCCGCGCCGGTCATGGTCGACGGGAGGACGGTCGCGGTCGTCGTGGTCGACTCCTACGTCCCCCGGAGCGTCGTCAAGCGCCGCGAGGAGAGCGAGCGCGCCTTCAACGAGTACCTGCGGCTCAAGATCCAGCGCCGCCCGATCCAGACCAACTACACGATCACGCTCGCCGTCGTCACGATCGTCGTGCTCTTCTCCGCCACGTGGTTCGGCTTCTACCTCGCGCGCGGGATCACCGTCCCGATCCAGCGCCTCGCGGAGGGCACGCGCGCAGTCGCGCAGGGCGACCTCGATCACCGCATCGAGGGCGAGGGCGAGGACGAGATCGGCACCCTCGTCACCGCCTTCAACCGCATGACGGCGGAGCTGAAGACGAGCCGCACCGAGCTCGAGTCGCGCCGCCGCTACCTCGAGACCGTGCTCGCGAATGTCACCGCCGGCGTCGTCTCCGCCGACGCGGAGGGGCGGATCACCACGATGAACCGCGCCGCCGAGTCGCTCCTCGACATGACGGCCACGACGGCGCTCGGCCGCCGCATCGACGAGGTGTTCGCCGGCGAGCCCTACGCCGACGTCCGCCAGCTCGCCGCGCAGCTCCGGGCCGGGTATCCCCCGATGGAGGCGCCCGCCGTCCTCCCGCTCTACGATCCCGACGGCGACGCGCCCGTCGAGCGGCAGCTGAAGATCGCCCGCCAGGGCCGGGAGCTGGCCGTCCTCCTCACCGGGACCCGTCTCGTGAGCGAGGGCTTCGGGCCACGGGGGCTCGTCCTCTTCTTCGAGGACGTGACGCACCTCCTCCGCGTGCAGCGGATGGAGGCCTGGCGCGAGGTGGCGCGCCGCATCGCGCACGAGATCAAGAACCCGCTCACGCCGATCCAGCTCTCGGCGCAGCGCCTGCGGCGTCGCTACGCCGCGCAGCTCGGCAACGACGGCGCCGTGTTCGACGACTGCACGCGCACCATCATCCAGCAGGTCGACGAGCTGAAGGCGCTGGTGAACGAGTTCTCGACGTTCGCCCGCATGCCGGCCGGCGCGCACACGCCGCAGGACCTGAACCGGCTGGTCGAGGAGGCGCTCGTCCTCTTCCGCGAGGGCCATCGCGAGATCGAGTTCGTGTTCGACCCGGAGGCCGACCTTCCCGAGCTCGAGGTGGACCGCGAGGGGATCAAACGCGCCGTCGTGAACCTGCTCGACAACGCGGTGGCCGCGTGCACCGCGCGGCGCGCCCTGATGCCGAGCGAGCCGTCCCGCGTCGAGCTCCGGACGACGCACGACACGAACCTCGGCGTCGCCCGGCTCGAGATCGCCGACAACGGCGCGGGCATGTCGCCCGAGGTGAAGGCTCGCCTCTTCGAGCCGTACTTCTCGACCAAGCCCGACGGCACCGGCCTCGGGCTCGCCATCGTGTCGGCGATCGTCGCCGACCACAACGGGTTCATCCGCGTTCGAGACAACCTGCCGCGCGGCAGTCGCTTCGTCATGGAGTTCCCGATCCGACGCCGGGCTGCGCAGCTCGCGCTCCGCGCTCAGCACGGGGCCTACGCGGGCGCATGACGTCTGGGTGGAGGTGAGGATGTCCGAGACGATCCTGGTGGTGGACGACGAGGAGAACATCCGACACACGCTGCGCGGCGTGCTCGCCGACGAGGGGTTCGAGGTGCTCGAGGCGCCTGACGGTCGCCGCGCGCTCGAGCTCCTCGAGCACGTGGCGCCACGCCTCGCAATCGTCGACGTCTGGATGCCCGAGGTCGACGGGATCGAGCTGGTCGAGCGCATGCGCGCCCAGGCTCCGGGCGTGCCCATCATCGTCATCTCGGGCCACGGGACGATCGAGACGGCAGTCCGCGTGATCCGCCTCGGGGCCTTCGACTTCCTCGAGAAGCCCTTCCCACTCGACGCGCTGCTCGGTGTCGTCGGGCGGGCGCTCGGGAGCGCGGTCCCCCCGGCCGCGATCGTCGGGGCCGTGGACGCCGCCCGTGCGGCGGCCGTCGCGCCGGCGCGCCGGCTGCCGGAGCGCACGATCGGGCGGAGCGTCCTCGTGAACGGGCAGGGGCTCCACTCCGGCGCCCGTACCGGCCTCATCCTGCAGCCGCTCCCCCCGGGGAGCGGCATCGTCTTCGGCAGCATCCTCTCCGGCGAGACGGTCCCTGCGCTCGTCGACCACGTCGGCGCGACCGGCTACGCGACGACTCTCGTCCGCGGCGGCATGGTGGCGAAGACGGTCGAACACCTCATGGCGACGCTCCACGCGTACGGCATCACCAACCTGCTCGTGAAGATGCAGGCCGAGGTGCCCGTGCTCGACGGGTCGGCGCTCGAGCTCTGCGCGCTCCTCGACGAGGCGGGGGTGGTCGAGCAGCCCGCCACCATCGAGGAGCTGGTCATCGACCAGCGCTACGCGGTCGGGTCCGACGATCCGTCGCAGAAGGGGATCGCGATCGAGCCGGCCGACGTCTTCGTGGTGTGCTACACGCTCGACTACCCGGCCCCGATCGGGCGCCAGGAGGTCGACTTCCGCTTCACCGACGTCGAGGCGTTCCGCCGCGAGATCGCGCCGGCGCGGACGTTCGGGTTCGTGAAGGAGATCGAGCAGCTCGAGCAGATGGGGCTCGCGAACGGCGGGCGTCTCAACAACTGCATCCTGGTCGGCGAGGAGGGCGTGGTGAACGCGCCGCTCCGCTTCCCCGACGAGTTCGCGCGCCACAAGATCCTCGACGTCTTCGGCGACTTCTACCTCCTCGGCCGCCCGATCCGCGGCCGGATCACGGCCCGCATGACCGGCCACTCGGACAACGCCGCCCTGCTGCGCGTGCTGCGGGCCCGGTTCGGCCTGCCCGCCCTCGCCGGCGCGTGACGCGACGGTCGCGCGCGCGGGCCTACGCCCGCTTCCCGGCCGTCCACCGGTCGCGCGCGATCCCGTAGATCGCCACGTCGATCGGGCCTGCGACCGCCGGGGTGTCGAGCGCGATGCGGCGCTCGTACGTCTCGCCGATCCGCTCCGCGACGCGGATGGACCGGACGTTGGCCGGCGCGATCACGCTGACGACGTGGGCCGCGCCCAGGACCTCGAACGCCCAGTCGAGCGCGGCGCGCGCCGCCTCGGTGGCGAGGCCCCGGCCCCAGCGTGCCCGATCGAGGAGCCACCCGGCCTCGAGACCCGGCCAGCCCTCGGGGTGCCAGAGCCCGGCGCGGCCGATCACGTCGCCGCCGGCCTTCTCGACCAGCGCCCACTGGCCGTAGCCGCGGAGCTCCCAGTGCCCGACGAAGACCGCCATCGTCCGCCACGTCGCCGCACGATCGAGCGGTCGGCCGTCACCCAGGTGGCGCACCACCTCGGGGTCGGCGTACATCGCGGCGAAGGCGTCGAGGTCGCGCTCCGCGAACGGGCGGAGGACCAGGCGCTCGGTCTCGAGGGTCGGGGGCGTCACCGCCTACGCAGGATGGCGACGCACTGACGGACGGCGTCGTCGGCCTTCGCCCGGAGCGCGTCGTCGGTGTCGCTGCTGATCGGATGGGGGACGACGGCGAACGGATAGTCCGGCAGGCCGCACGCCTCCGCCATGAGCCGTGCTCGCGGTGGCGCCGCGGAGGAGGAACGGGTCCTCGCACATCGCCTGGATGGCGGCCGCGACCACGGGGAAGTACGCCAGGAGGCAGCCGGCCATGATCGCGTTCACCGCGACCTTCTCCGCGGTCACGACGAGCCGTCGGACCGGCTCGACGCCGAGCACCTCGTCGGGCGCCATGCCGGTCGACTCGAGGCACTCCCGCACGCGCGCCTCGGTCGGCGGGACGATCGGAAGCCCGTCGGTCCAGCCGTTCCGCTGGTAGATCTCGTTCGCCTCGAGCGCGTCCGCGACCTCGAGGCGCGCGGAGCGGAGGGGCGGTGTCACGCGAGGGTTCTTAGGCGCGGGCGCGGTGCAACGTCAACGGCCTTCCGGCCGGTCCCTCGGGAGGAGCGTGAAGTCGGCGAAGTAGGCGACGGCGCGCTGGCACGAGTTGTCGCTGTCGGTCATCAGGGCGACGGCCACGGGCGCGGGCGGGTCCGCCCCGAGGAGCCGGCGGTAGTCGGCGAGGATGTCCACCTCCTCCGTCGTCCATTCGCCAGGCGGCGCCGGCCCGAGAGAGACCATCTTCGACTCCGCGGCGACCGGGCTGTCCCAGGTGGCTCCCCGCGGCTCCCGGCTGGAACGCACCCAGCTCATCGCCCGGCCCGGCACGTCGGTGCCGAAGAGCACGAGCGCGAGCCGATGGCGGGCGCGCTGGGCGAAGGTCGCCCGGTTGCGCTGGAACCGGAAGAGGACGTACACGCGCGCGGCGAAGTCGTCGCCGCGCTTCACGCGCTCGTTCGCGACGTCGAGCCCCCGCTCGACCTTCCATCGCCAGCGGAGGCGCGGCGTCTTCCGCACGTCGACGCGGTCGAGCGGGAGCGCGAGCGCGGACGCGGAGCAGTCGCTCTCCGCGCGGACGGCCCGCACGCCGTCGACGTCGGCGCGGGTGTAGACGGTCCGACGGCGGACCCTGGGCAGCGTCAGCGGGTGCCAGGTGTCGGGCGACGGGAGCGCGACCTGTCCGCCGGCGGGCAGGGGGCCCGCGACCGAGAGCACGAGGAGGAGACGCACCAGGCTCCAGCGCCCGCCCGCCGGACCCATCGCCCGTAGACTCGCACGGGGCGGGCGCCGTTGACCAGAGCCGTCGAGCGGTCAGCGAGGCGCGTCGTTCTCCTCGTCGTCACCCTCGTCGCTGCCGTTCATGCCCTTGGCCCCTGGCAGGTTCCCCTTGCCCATCCCCTTCGCGCCCGACTCGGGGTCGACGTCCGGAGCGTCCAGGCTGGGGTGTCGGCTGCTCGGGTTCGGCATGCTCGGCTGGCCCTCTCCCTTGGTCGCGCTCGGGTAGTCGCCCGTGGGAGCGGGCTCGCTCCGTTCCGTCTGAGCGAGCGCCAGGGGCGCCGAGAGGAGCGCGATCGCCATCGCCATTCGCAGCGGGTTCGATTGCATCGGGCGAGCTAAGCCGCCGCCCTGCGTCACGGGCAATCCCCCAAAACCGGGGCTCCCCGCGGAGCCTCCGACCCAGCCAGGGTCGGAGGCTCCGCGCTCGGCCGCTACTGATTGGGGCAGTTCGCGATGCAGAACGTGAGCGCGGTCCGGCAGTCCGCCGCGGCCTGGGAGCAGGTGAAGTGGCACAGGTCGAGGTTCGCCTGTGCGGTCGAGAGGCAGGACGCATCGCCGCCCGCCCAGAGGTTGTCCCCATCGGCGATCTGACGGCAGGCCCTCACGTCGGCCTTGTTGGTCGCCTTGCACGCCTTGCGGCAGGTCTGTTGCGTCGTCGGCGCCGAGCCGAGGCACGTCTGCTCCTTCGCCGTGCACTTCTTGGCGCACGACACGCCGGCTCCCGCCTTGAAGCAGTTGGGCAGCGCGGTCTCGAACGCCGGCCGGCAGCTGCTGCCCGTCGTCGTGCTGCGGCACTGCCGGAACTCCGCCCTCGCCTTGCGGATGCAGGCACCCGTGGCGGGGCTGAACGGGTGCGGCAGCAGCGTGGTCGTCGTGGTCGTGGTCGTGGTGGTGCTCGTGGTCGGCGCGTGGGTGGTGGTCGTCACGGTCTGCGCGCGTGCCGTGCCGGCGAGCAACGCGACCCCCGCGACGATCCCCGCCGCCACTCCGTTCGATGCTCGGAACATTGCAGTTCTCCATCTGCGGGTCCCGGGCCCCCGCGGCTGTCGGATGTCGAGGCCTAGAACTTCACCAGCGCGTCCAGCTGGAAGCGCGTCATCGTCGGGTTGGTCATCCCCGCCGGCCGGTTGATGAAGTTCGTGAAGTAGCCGCGCGCGCTCAGCGTGAGCGGGTTGAGCAGCTGGTAGTCGAGCATGACGCCCGGGCCCTCCTGGTTCGTCCCGCCGTTGCCGAAGTCGCTCCAGTTGAAGGCCGAGATCGCGGCCTCCTGCCCGATGTGCTCGTAGAAGCCGGCGATGTCCCAGTCGCCCTGGAGCTTCGTCTGCCCGAGCCGGAGCCCGCTCTGCCAGCCGTGCGCGTCGTCGGTCGCCGCCTGCCAGTTGTAGACGTAGTCCACCCACAGCCGCAGCGGTTGTGTCTGCACGACGTTCGGCACGGTCGCGGCGAGCGTGAGGTTCGACTGGTTGAACCCGCTCTGGTAGCCCGTGATCGCCGTGAAGGCCGCCGGCTTCTTGCCCGGGACGGTCGTGGGCGGCTGGATGAACCGGGTGACCAGCAGGTTCGTGTTGACGAGCGTGCTGTTGAAGCTCGAGTTCGCGACCGGCGCGCCCGACGCGGTGAAGGCGGTCGTGTTCTTGCTGAGCGCCTGGGCGATCAGGTCGGGGTTGAGCCACCAGTACTGGCCGAGGCCCGCCTCGAGCTGCACGTTGCCGAAGTGGAGGCTTGGGTTCACCTGCCCGCCGAACATCCACCCGTCCTGCTTGTTCGCGATCTCGCTGAACGTCCACTCGAGGGCGTGCACCTTCACCTGGTCGAGCGCGCCGATCGGCTTGTCGAGGAGCTGGAACGTCTGGCTCGCTCCTTCGAGCGAGAGGTCCTCGTCGAAGACCAGCTCGC
>CAZLYE010000276.1:0-5780 GCA_964562865.1 uncultured Binatia bacterium (SeqCode)
GCCCTGCGTCGCGGCCTCGATGGCGGCGCGCAGGCCGGCCCCGCCGGCCCCGACGACGAGGACGTCGTGGAGATGCGTCTCGTAGCGCGGCTCGGCGCCGGCGCTCATAGGATCCGGAGGTCGTGGATCACGCCGGAGGCAACCAGCCGGACGTACAGGTCGGTGCTGCAGACGGTCACGAAGCTAGTCCACGCGAACGCCATGTGGTGCTCGTTCAGCACGCTCGCGCGCTTCCAGAGCCCGTGGCGCGAGCGCGTGAGCGCGCTGCAAGAGAAGCAATCGAGGCTCCCGCCGACGAGATGTCGCGCGGAGTGGCAGGAGAAGCTGTAGAGCGTAAGCGCGACGGTGTTCGCGAGGATGAACAGCGTCCCCACGCCGACGCCGAACCCGCCGTCGAAGCGCGTCGCGTTGAAGACGTCGTGCCAGAGGAAGATCAGATACGCGGCCGTGATGTAGAAGAGGTAGCGGTGGAGGTTCTGCAGGATCAGCGGAAAGGCGGTCTCCCCGCGATAGCTCGTGCCGCGCAGCTCACCGACAGCGCAGGCGGGCGGGTCGAGGAAGTACGAGCGATAGTACGCCTTGCGGTAGTAGTAGCAGGTGGCGCGGAAGAGCACCGGCGGAAGGAGGATCAGGAACGCCGGCGAGAGCGGGAACCACGGGACGACGATCAGGGGCGAGTAGAGCGGGGAGAGGTACCCGCCCACCTGGTAGTGGTTCCCCTGGAAGGCGGCCCAGTTCGCGTACCCGATCAGGACGGCGAGGAGCCCGCCCTGCAGCGCGGGCGCGAGCCACCACGCATCGCGCCGCTCGGTCGCGGCGAAGCCGGACCGCCGCATCTCCCCAGACGCCACTGCCATTGCGGGCGCGGAGCATAGGCAAGCGACGCCACCGACGCAAGGTTCGGCGGCCCGCTCAGGGGAAGACGAGTCCCTTCCGGCCGGTGCGCAGCGCCATGCTCGAGCGCGAGCACGCGTTCCCCACCCGCACCGTGAGGTGCACGGTGCCGCTGCCGTTCACCGGTCGCATGCCGACGTCGCGGCCGCGCGCGCGGAAGAGCAGCGCGCCGCTCCGGCTGATGCGGAACTCCCCGCTCTGGAGCCCGCTCGCGAGCCCACCCCCCCGGTCGCTGAACCGGTAGGTGAGGCGGTGGAACCGGCGCCAGCGCTGCGCGGGGATCGTCGCGCAGAGCACGGTGCCGGCCGTGTCGGAGAGCTCGATCGTCGTGTCCTGCCGGAGCGGGTCGAACAGGGCCGGCGTCGTCCCGGCGTACTGCGCGTCGAGCCGGAGCTGGTTGCCGTGCACCCGGACGCCGGGGGACTTGAGCGTCAGGTGGGCGACCCCGAGTGCCGTCGTCACGCTGCAGCAGTCGGGGTCCTCGTAGTCGACCAGGCCGTCCCCGTCGTCGTCGACACAGTTGTCGCAGCGCTCGACCGGAGCTGGGATGCAGGCGGGCGCGGCGGCGCAGTCGGGGTCCGCGCAGTCGACGAGCCCGTCGCAGTCGTCGTCGATCCCGTTGCCGCACACCTCCGGGGCCGGGACGCACTCGGTGCAGCCGGGGATGTCGTTGTGGATGCAGACGCCGCCCGCGCACACGTCCTGCGTGCAGGCGCGCCCGTCGTCACACTGCGTGGACGACGAACAGAGGACGCAACCCGGCCGAACGGGATTCAGGCAGACGCTCTCGGCGCTGCAGACGTCGTCGGTGCAGGGGTTGGCGTCCGCGCACGACGTCGCGTCCGTGCAGTGGATGCAGGGGACGATCGCCGTGTGGACGCACCGGCCGCCGCTGCAGCTGTCGGTGGTGCAGCCGTCGCCGTCGTCGCACTGGGCGACGCCCGTGCAGGGCGTGCAGCCGGGGATCGCGACGTGCGAGCAGCCCCCGGTCTGCTGGTCGCAGAGGTCGGTCGTGCACGGATCCCCGTCGTCGCAGGGTGGGGTCCCGGGCTGGCAGCCGGCGACGCCCCCGCACGTCTCGACGCCGTTGCACGGGTTTCCGTCGTCGCAGAGGGCGTCACCGCCCTCGTCGACGCGGCCGTCGCAGTTGTTGTCGACCCCGTCGCACACCTCGACGGCGGCGTTCGAGTCGAGGTCGAGCGTGGCGGTCCCGCTCGCCGCGACGGCGTTGGTGGCGAGCGCGGAGAGCGCGGTCGTGGCGCCCACGTCGGCGCAGCTCGGCGCGGCGTCGGCGTCGATCTGGACGGTGGCGGTCCGTCCCGCGGGCAGCCGCGGCACCCGCACGACGAGCGGGTTCGCGGAGACGACGGTGCCCGTCACCTCGGGCGCGTCGCCCGAGACGGTGGCCGTCACTCCGGAGAGGTACGCGGGGAGCGCCGGCGCGGTGAGGATCGTGCCGCGTGCCTCGACCCCCCCGGTCCCGTGCACGCCGATCGTGTAGGTCACGTGCGTGCTCGCCCCGCGGCTCACCGACGCCGGCGCGACCGCCGCGTCGAGCGCGAGCGTTGCCGCGGGGAGGAAGGGGCACGCGAGGGTGTCGCGGTTGTGCCGCTCGGGCCGCGTGGCCGTCGCCGGGTAGAAGAACGCACCGGGGAGATCGGCGGGGTCGATCCCGTTGGCGGCGAGGACGGCGATCGGAAACGCGACGTCGACGAACCAGTCGGTCGCGTCCAGGAGACCCGTCGTCGCGACCAACCGCGCGAGCGGCGTCGTGTTGACGATCCCCGGTCCGACCGTGTCGAAGACCTGCTGGAAGAGCTGGACGTCGGGCTCGTCCGTGAAGGGTGGGTCGAAGGTCACGTCCTGCGCGACGGAGTTGGCCCAGAGCTCGACCGTGTCGCCGCCCTGGCCGTCGCCGTTGAGCGCGATCTGATACTGGTACTGGAAGGGATCCCCCGACGGGAGCTGCAGGAGCATGTTCCAGTCCGAGGAGCCCGCGAAGCCGTGCTGCCCGGACGGGTCGCCGTTCACGCGGTAGCGGAAGTAGAGATAGGTGGCGTCGAGCGCTGTGTAGGCTGCCGCGGACGTTGCGTCCCCGACCAGGTCGACCTCTCCCCGGGGCGCGGACACGGTCGCGGGGGACGCCCCGCAGCCGAGCGGGGTCCAGACGACGGCGTCGAAGTCCGGGTTCGGCACCTGGGCGCCGGCCGGGTGGAAGGCGGCCAGGATGCAGGCCAGGGTGAGGAGGCGGGCGAGGGAGGAGGACGGCACCGCCCGTGTTGTGCGCACCGGCGTTTTTCGTTTTCAAGTGGATAATCGAGGGCGAAGTCCGGATCCCGGCCCCTCTGCCGGCGAGCTTGCCCGACGGCGCCCGTCTGACCTAGGAGGAGGGCCGAGGGGAGACGCCCGGGTTGGTGGTGAATCGGACCGAGCTCACGCCGCTCCTCTACCTGGAGCGGGCAGCGCACGTGTATGGCCCCCGGACGGCTGCCGTCTACGGACGACGTCGCTTCACGTTCGCCGAGCTCGGCGTCCGCGTCCGGCGGCTCGCGGGGGCGCTCCGGCGCGCGGGGCTCCGGCCGGGCGATCGCGCCGCCTTCCTCGCACCCAACGTGACGGCGCTCCTCGAGGCGCACTTCGGCGTGGCGCTCGCGGGCGGGGTGCTGGTCGCCATCAACACGCGGCTCAACGCGAGCGAGATCGGCTACATCCTCGACCACTCGGGCGCGCGGCTCCTCTTCGTCGACGCCGAGCTCGCGGGTCCGCTCGCGCCCGTCCGCGCCGCGCTCCGTACCGTCGAGCGGATCGTCACGATCGACGATCCGGAGTTCGCCCCCGGGGTCGGCCGCGTCTTCGACGGGCCCGACTACGAGGAGTTCGTCGCGGGCGAGCCGGACGAGTCCCTTCCGTGCCGCGTTGCGGACGAGGAGACGGTCTACTCGATCAACTACACGTCGGGCACGACCGGCCGCCCGAAGGGCGTCATGTACACGCACCGGGGCGCGTACCTGAACGCGCTCTCGGAGGTCATCGGACATCGTCTCGAGCCCGCGTCCGTCTTCCTCTGGACGCTCCCGATGTTCCACTGCAACGGCTGGTGCTTCCCGTGGGCCGTGACCGGGGCGGGCGCCCGCCATCTCCTGCTCCGCAAGGTCGACCCGCCGCTCGTCTGGCGGCTCGTCGCCGAGGAGGGCGTCACGCACTTCAACGGCGCGCCGACTGTCCTGATCCTCCTCGCCAACGACCCCGCGGCGCCGGCGGCCCGCCTCGCCCGCCCGCTCCGCATCGCGACGGGGGGCGCGCCGCCGTCGCCGACGCTCCTCGCGCAGTGGGAGGCGATCGGCGCCGAGATCACGCACCTCTACGGGCTCACCGAGACGTACGGCCCGCACACCTACTGCGACTGGCACCCGGAGTGGAACGCGCACGACGCGGACACCCGCGCCCGCCTCCGCGCGCGGCAGGGCGTCCCGAGCCTCGTCGCGTGCGAGCTCCGCGTCGTCGACCCCGACATGCGCGACGTCCCGGCCGACGGCGAGACGATGGGTGAGGTCGTCATGCGCGGCAACAACGTCATGAGGGGGTATTTCGACGATCCGGCGGCGACGGCCGAGGCGTTCCGCGGCGGCTGGTTCCACTCGGGCGACGTGGCCGTCATGCACCCCGACGGCTACCTCGGGCTCCGCGACCGGAAGAAGGACATCATCATCTCCGGCGGGGAGAACATCTCGACCATCGAGGTCGAGCAGGCGATCGCCCGTCACCCCGACGTGCTCGAGGTCGCGGTCATCGCCGTGCCGGACGAGAAGTGGGGCGAGGTGCCGAAGGCGTTCGTCGTCCCGAAGGAGGGCCGGACGCCGACCGAGACGGACGTCATCGCGCACTGCCGTCGCCTGCTCGCCCACTTCAAGTGCCCGAAGGCGGTCGCGTTCGGCCCGCTGCCGAAGACGTCGACGGGGAAGGTCCAGAAGTTCGTGCTCCGCGACCGGGAATGGTCCGGGCGCGACAAGCGCATCCACTGAGAGGGAGGTGGTGATGGCAGGGCAGGGACGGAGCATCCTCGGAACCCTCGGCCTCGTCGCCGGGGCGATGTTCGTCGTCGGACCGGCGCTCGCTTGGGCACGCGTCGTGCCGGGCATCGCCGGGTTCGGAATCTTCGCGCTCGGCGGCATCCTCGCGGTCGTCGTCGCGCTCGCGAGCATCGTGCAGGCGTTCCGCGGGCGTGGCATCCGACCGGGCGGCGCGACGGCGATCTTCGCCGGCCTCGCGTTCGTCGTGATCGCCGCGCGCGGCCACGGCGGCCCTATGATCAACGACTTCACGACCGACGTCGCCGACCCGCCCGCGTTCCACAACGCGAGCTCGCTCCCGGCGAACCGCGGCCGGGACATGGCCTACCCGCGCGACTTCGCCGAGCAGCAGCAGGGATGCTGCGCCGATCTCCGTCCGGCGCGCGTGCCGGGCGCTCCGAAGGACGCGCTCGCGCGTGCGGAGGCCGTCGCACGCACGTCGGGCTGGGAGATCACGACGACGGACCCGGGAGCGGGGACGATGGAGGCGATCGCCACCACGCCGCTCTTCGGCTTCCACGACGACATCGCGATCCGCGTGCGCCCGGACGGCGACGGCTCGTGCCGCGTCGACATGCGGTCGAAGTCGCGCGACGGGAAGGGCGACATGGGTACGAACGCGGCGCGCATCCGGACGTTCGTGCGCGACGTCGAGGGCGGCGCCGGGAAGCCGTAGCCGTCCGGCGAACTTCGTCGCGGGCTGCGGCCGCGGGGTCCCGCTCCGGCTTCCGCTCCTCGCCCGCGACGGTTGCGTCGCATCCGGGGGGGGTCGCGGGCTCGTCGGGGTCGCCGGAGCGGGACCCGCGCCGCCGCTGG
>CAZLYE010000277.1:0-5701 GCA_964562865.1 uncultured Binatia bacterium (SeqCode)
CGGCGGTCGCCGTCACGATGCGGGCGCAATCCTCCCGCGTGAGACGCGCCGCGCGGCGGCCCGGCCGGATGCCGGCACGGAAGAGGATCTCATTCACGTAGATGTTGCCGAGCCCTGCGATGCGCCGCTGGTCCATCAGGAGCGCCTTGATCGACGTGCGGCGGCCGCGGGTCAGGGCGAAGAGCGCGTCCGGCGTGAATGCGGGACCGAGCGGCTCGATGCCGGCGACCGTCTCGGCGGCGAGCGCCCCCGGCTCGAGGATCGCCAGGCGACCGAACCGGCGCGCGTCGTTGTAGGTGAGCACCCGCCCGTCGTCCAGCTCGATCACGACGTGGTCGTGCCGCTCTGGCGCGGCGCCGGGGGACGCGAGCGTCAGCCGTCCCGTCATCCCGAGGTGGACGAGCCAGATGCGTCCGTCGTCGAGCGCGGCGAGGAGGTACTTCCCGCGACGCGCGAGGCCCGTGATCCGCCGGCCGGTCAGGCGCTCGGCGAACTCCGGCGCGACGCCGCCGCGCAGCCGCGCCTCGTGCACGGAGACGCCGACCACCCGCCTCCCGGTGAGCTCGGGGGCGAGCCCGCGGCGGACGGTCTCGATCTCGGGGAGCTCCGGCACGGTCAGGCGAGCGCCCGGGTCAACCGCGCGAAGGCGGCGAGGTCGAGCGTCTCGGCGCGCGCCGTCGGCGCGACGCCGGCCGCGTCGAACACGTGCTCGGCGCTCCGCCCACGGCCCGCGATCGTCGCCGCGAGCGCGTTCCGCAGCATCTTCCGCCGCTGACCGAACGCCGCGCGCACGACCGCGCGGTAGAGGTCGGCGTCGGGCACGTCGACCCGCGGCTCGGCGCTCCAGCGGATGTCCACGACCGCGGAGTCCACCTCTGGCCGCGGCAAGAAGCTCCGGCGGGACACGCGGAACGCCACGCGCACCGTCGCGAACGCCTGCACGAGCACCGACGTGACGCCGTAGTCGCTCGTGCCCGGGCGCGCGGCGAGGCGGAGCGCCATCTCCCGCTGCAGCATGACGACCGCGCGCGGGAAGCGCACGCGGAGGTCGAGCAGGCGGAAGAGCACCGGCGTGGCGATGTTGTAGGGAAGATTCGCCACCACGGTGACGTCGGGCTCCCGGACGACGTCCGGGAGCGGGAGCGTCAGGACGTCACCCTCGAGGATCCGGACGTGCGGATCGTCGCCGTGCCGGGCGCGGAGCCGCGCGACCAGGCCCGGGTCGATCTCGACCAGGTAGAGGCGCCCGGTGCGCGCCGCGAGCTCGTCGGTGAGCGCGCCGAGGCCGGGCCCGATCTCCAGCGCGACCGCCTGTGGCCCGAGCTCGGCCGTCTCGACGATGCGTCGCGCGACGCCGGGGTCGCAGAGGAAGTGCTGGCCCCAGCGCTTCCGCGGGCGGAGCCCGGCGGCGGCGAGCGCCTGGCGCGCCTCCCGCCGGACGCCCATCACCCGCTCCAGCGACTGCCGAAGGGCAGGTCCGCCTCGGCGTTGACTCCGAGGCCGTCGCTCTCACCGGCGGCGAGGCGCGGCATGCCCGCGAGCGCGATCATCGCCGCGTTGTCGGTGCAGAGCGACATCGGCGGGAAGAGCACGTCGACGCCCATCGCGGCGCCCGCCTCGGTCATGCGCGTCCTGAGGCGCCGGTTCGCGGCGACGCCGCCCGAGACGACGAGGCGCTCGACGTTCGTCGCGGCGAGCGCCTCGACCGTCGTGTCGACGAGCATGTCGACGAGCGCCTCCTGGAGACTCGCCGCGACGTCGGGCAGGGCGGAGGCGGACGGGGCGTGCTCGGCGAGATGCTGGCGCAGCGCCGTCTTGAAGCCGCTGAAGCTGAAGTCGAAGCGGCCGCGCTTGAGGCTCGCGCGCGGGAAGCGGAGCGCCGCCGGGTCCCCGTCGCGGGCGAGCCGGTCGATCACCGGTCCTCCCGGATAGCCGAGGCCGAGCATCTTCGCCGCCTTGTCGAAGGCCTCACCCACCGCGTCGTCCCGCGTGCGGCCGAGGCACGCGTAGTCGCCCGGGCCGCGCGCCAGGTAGAGGCCCGAGTGCCCGCCCGACACGAGGAGGCCGAGGAACGGGAACGGGACGGGGTCGTCGACCGGACGGTCGAGGTTCGCCGCCAGCAGGTGGCCCTCGAGGTGGTTCACGCCGACGAGTGGCAGCCGCCGCCGCTGGGCGATCCCCTTCGCGACGGTGAGCCCGACCAGCAGCGAGCCGACCAGGCCGGGTCCGCGCGTCGCCGCGATCCCGTCCACCTCGTCGAGGCCGACGCCGGCCCGCGCGAGCGCCGCGTCGATGACCGGCAGCACGTTCCGCACGTGGTGTCGCGAGGCGAGCTCGGGGACGACGCCCCCGTACGGCCCGTGCACCGCGTCCTGCGACGACACGACGGAGGCGAGCAACCCGCCGCCGCGGAGGACCGCGGCGGCGGAGTCGTCGCAGGAGCTCTCGATGCCGAGGACGATCACTTCATCGGCACGTCGGCTCGCCGTCAGCTCGCCGGCTTCACCGCGAGGAAGATCGTGTTGTCCCCGCGGCGCACCAGGAAGAGGACGTTCTTTCCCTTGCCGACGGCCTTGACCGCCTTCCGGTAGGCATCGACGTCCTTCACGGGCTGGCGGTTGACCTCGAGGATCACGTCGCCGCGCCGGATGCCCGCGTCGGCGGATGGGCCGCCCGGGTCGACCTGGGTCACGACGACGCCCTTGAGGCTCCGGTCGAGCCCCAGGTTCTCCGCGAGGTCAGGCGTGAGCGTCTGCACGGTCATGCCGAGGTCCTCGGTGGTGCCGGTCCCGGCCTGCGCCGTCTCCTCCTCCTTCAGCTCCTGGACCTTGACGTTGAACGTCTCGGTCTCCTTCCCGCGCAGGATCTTCACCTTGACGGTCTTGCCGACCGCCGTCCGAGCGACGAGGAGCGGCAGCTCCGCAGAATCGGAGACGGGCTTCCCGTCGTACTCGACGATGACGTCGCCCTGCTTGATGCCCGCGGCCTCCGCCGGGCCGTCCTTCACCACGTCGGCGACGAGCGCACCCTTCGCCTCCTCGAGACCGAGCGACTCGGCGATGTCCGGCGTGACCTTCTGGATCATCACGCCGAGCCAGCCGCGCGTCACGTGGCCCTTCTCCTTCAGCTGCGGGACGATCTCCTTCGCGAGGTCGATCGGGATGGCGAACCCGATGCCGATGTTCCCGCCGCCGCGGCTGAAGATCGCGGTGTTGATGCCGACCACCTCGCCCCGCGTGTTGAGGAGCGGGCCGCCCGAGTTCCCGGGGTTGATGGCCGCGTCGGTCTGGATGAAGTTGTCGTACGGGCCCTGGTTGATGTGACGCCCCATGGCGCTCACGATCCCAGCGGTCACGGTGTTCTCGAGCCCGAAGGGGTTGCCGATCGCGACGACCCACATGCCGACCTTGAGGCTCCCAGAGTCCCCGAGCATCACCGGGGTCAGGTCCGACGCGCCGTGGATCTCGATGAGCGCGATGTCGGTCTTCTGGTCGCGTCCCACCACCTTGGCCTTGAACTCCTTCCCGGTCGGCAGCTTCACGACGATCTCGTCGGCGTTCTCGACCACGTGGTTGTTGGTGAGGATGTACCCGGCCGGGTCGATGACGAAGCCGGACCCGAGGCTCTTCGCCTTGTACGGCATCCGGCGGGGTGGACCGAAGAACCGCTCGAACGGCCCGAAGAACTCGTGGAAGGGATCGTCCTCGCCGCCCGGACCGCCCGGACCGCCCTGCCCAGGCTCGCCGCCGGGACCGAGGCTCGGCCCACCCTTCACCTCCTGCGTGCTGGAGATGTTCACCACGGAAGGCGCGACGTGCTCCGCCAGACCCGAGAAGTCCGGCAGCATGACGGGGGGCGCAGGCGACGGTGCGCTGCCCGACTCGGTCTTCTCGGAGCCGCCGCCGAAGATGCTGATCGCCTCGCTGTGCGGGAAGAGATCGAAACGAACGCTCACGCCCACGCCGACCACGAACCCGATCAGCGCGACCGCCAACAGCGCGAGACGGTTGGTACGCGGAGTCATGTCCCCTCCTTCGGGCCGCTTCGCACCAGCTCCACGTACCGCATGCGAAGGTCGTACAGTATCGAGTCGAGGAGCGCCTCCTCGCCGGGCTCGAGATTGCTGCCCGTCTTCTGGCGCAGGATCCCGAGGATGTCGATGACCTGCTTCGCCGCAGGCAGGTCCCGCTCGACGCCCCTCGTGAGCGGGTTCGGGATCTCACCGAGGTGGAGCAGCGCCTGCGTGCTCAGGCCGAGCACGAAGGTCGAGAACGTGACCGGCTCCGCCGGCGGCGTCTCCTCGGCCCCCGGCCGAGCGGCCGCGTCGGGCGGCGGCACGGGAGATGACGCGGTCTCCTCCGGCGCGTCCTCACGGGCCTCGCCGGTCTCGGAGAACCGGCGGCGGTCCTTCACCTGAAAGCCGCGTCGCTCCTCGTTCTCTGCCATGGAATACCCCTGCACCTGCGGCGAGCGGGCCGACCGGCCCGCCCGGATGTCATCGAGGTGATCGCCTTCCTCGTACAGAAAGCGGTCAGTGGGCCATCGTGCGGAGCCGCCGGATGCGCTCCTCGATGGGAGGGTGCGTGCTGAACAGGTTCGCGAGCCAGTCGCCACGCAGCGGGTTGACGATCCAGAGATGAGCGGTCGCCGGGCCGGCGGGCAACGGGATGCGCCCGGAGACGCTCGCGATCTTCTCGAGTGCCGAGGCCAGCGACTGCGGGGCGTGCGAGAGGTGCGCGCCCGTCGCGTCCGCCTGGTACTCGCGGGCTCGGGAGATCGCGAGCTGGATGAGCATCGCCGCGAGCGGGGCGACGATGATCATGAGGAGGAAGCCGAGCGCTCCCCCGCCCTCCTCCCGGTCGTCGCGGCGCATGCCGCCGAAGATCGCCGCCCACTGCGCCATGCGTGCGATCATCATCACCACGCCGGCGAGCGTGGCCGCGACGGCGCTGATCAGCGTGTCCCGGTTCTTCACGTGCGAGAGCTCGTGGGCGAGCACGCCGCGGAGCTCGTCGGCGCTGAGGAGGCGGAGGATGCCCTCGGTGACGGCGACCGCCGCATGGTTCGGGTTGCGGCCGGTGGCGAAAGCGTTCGGGGAGTCGGTCGGAATGAGATAGACGCGAGGCATGGGCATGTGCGCCCCCACCGCCAGCTCCCGCACGATCCGGAACAGCTCGGGAGCGTCGCCGTCGGTGAGCGGGCGGGCACGGTACATCGCGAGCACGAGCCGGTCGGAGAACCAGTAGCTTCCGAGGTTCATCGCCGCGGCGAACACGAGGGCGACGACGAGCCCCTGCGGGCCGCCGAGGTACTGGCCCACCCACATCAGCAGTCCGGTGAGGACGGCGAGGAGGGCCGTCGTCTTGAGCGCGTTCGACATGCTACGCCTCCTTTGGACGGAGGCCAGCCGGCTTTATTTGAGGGCTCGTCGGGAGCGTCCGGTGAGAGTGTATGCGGGGACGCTAGTATCGGGGTCCCCCCTTGTCAAGGCGAACCGCCGCCGGCACGCGGCGATCACTCGCGCCGCGGGCAGGACGTAGAGCGGGATGCCGTCCGGCGCGCTGGTGCGCGCGCGCAGCACGACGAGACGCCCGCTGACCGGCCGCCAGCGGTACGGGTCCGTCGGGCCGTAGAGCACCACCCCGGGTGCGCCTACCGCGCCCGCGAGATGGCTCACGCCGCTGTCGTTCCCGAGGTAGAG
>CAZLYE010000278.1:0-2523 GCA_964562865.1 uncultured Binatia bacterium (SeqCode)
CGCTTCCACTCCGTGTCGGGGATCGTCCCCGTCTTCTCGTGCTCGAGCCGGATGCCCGTCGGCAGCCCGAGGCCGAGCCGGCGCGCGTACTCCGCGATGCCGTCGACGCCGAGCCGCCGTCCCACCTGGTAGAAGAACACGTCGCACGACTCGACCACGGCGCGATGGAGGTTCACGGCGCCGTGCCCGCCCTTCTTCCAGCAGCGGAAGAAGTGGGTCCCGAACGGGATGCCGCCCGTGCACGTGACGCCCGTGAACGGCGTGACGATCCCCTCCTCGAGCGCGCCGGTCGCCACCGCCACCTTGAACGTCGAGCCGGGCGGGAACTGGCCCTGCACCGCGCGGTTCGCGAGCGGATGCTTGTGGTCCTGGACCAGAGCGCGCCACTCCGCACGCCGGATGCCGCGCGCGAAGACGTTGGGGTCGTAGGACGGATGCGACACCATCGCCAGGACCTCTCCGGTCCGGGGATCGAGCGCCACGATCGCGCCGTCCGACTTGCCGAGGGCCCGGTCGGCCGCCTCCTGGAGGTCGCGGTCGATCGTGAGCGTCAGGGTGGCGCCCGGAAGGTCGGGGACCTTCTGCAGCTGCCGCATGCGGCGACCGAGCGCGTCGACCTCGACCTGCTCGCCGCCGGGGACGCCGCGGAGCTCGTCGTCCCACGCCTTCTCGAGCCCCGCCTTGCCCAGGAGATCACCCGACCGGTAGCCGTTCGTGCTGTTCGCCAGCTCGCCCTCGCTCACCTGGCCGACGTAGCCGAGGAGATGCGCGGCGAGCGGACCGAACGGATAGTAGCGCTTCGGGCCGACCTGCAGCGACACGCCGGGCAGGTCGAGCTGGTGGGTCTCGAGCGCGACCACACCCTGCCAGTCGACGTCCCGGCGGAGGACGATGCCCTCGTACGAGAGCCGCTTCACGGCCGGCGTGCGTACCGCCTGGTGCAGGGCCGTCTCCTCCTCGCCAAGATAGCCGGCGAGGTTGCGGAGCACCTGCCGGCGCTGCTCGCGGGCGTCCTCCGGCACGAAGACGACGTCGAACGACGGGCGATTGTCGATCAGGATCTCGCCGTTGCGGTCGTACACGACGCCGCGCGCCGCCGGCACGCGGACCAGACGGATGCGGTTGTTCTCCGAGAGGAGCCGCATCTCGGACCCGTGCCCGACCTGGAGGTACCAGAGACGCGCGCCCACGCCCGCGAAGGTGACGAAGACGGCCGTGATCGCCACCGCCATTCGCCTCTGCAGCTCCGGCGGGACGTCGCGGGGGACGACGTGGACGTGTCTCGAAGCCATGTCACGCGAGGCCGAGGAGCCGCTTCTCCCAGGCGACGGCGGCGAACACGCCCGGTCCGACGAGTGACGCCACCAGGGCGCCGGCGAGCCCGTAGCCCCCCGCATGCTGCCAGACGGGCGTCCGTGCCGCCACGAGTGCGATCACCCCGCCCGCCACGTCGCGGAGGAGGCCGCCGAAGAAGACGATCGCGACGACGGGCAGCCCGCGCTCGATCCACAGGTGGCGCGCGACCAGGTGTACGCCCGCGTAGGCCGCGGTGAGGGCGAACGCGTTGAGCCCGAGGAGCGTCCCGGAGAACGTGTCGAGGAAGTAGCCCAGCGCGAACGCGCCGACGGCGCCGCCCGCACCCGGATGGCGCACCCCCAGGTAGACCGCGAGGATCATGACCAGGTCCGGCATGATCGGGAGCGGAAGCGACGGGAGCACCGTCGTCTGGCACAGCATGGCCGTGACGGCGGCCGCCGCGAGCGCCGCGAAGCTCCGCATCAGTCCTGCGTCGCCGGCGGGGCCGTCGGGACGACCGGCCCACGCGTGATGAGCAGCTCCTCGAGACGGTCGAAGTCGACGCGCGGCGCCACCTCCGCCGACTGGAAGAGCCCCTGGCCCCGCTTGTCGATCGCGACCACGCGCCCGATCGGGAGCCCCTTCGGGAAGATGCCGTCCAGGCCCGACGTGACGAGTGCGTCGCCCACCTGCACGTCCTCGGTCCGCTTCACGTACTTGAGGGCGCAGCCGGCGTCGACGGTCCCCTGCACGATGCCGCGCGCCCGCGTGCGCTGCACGAGCGCGTCGACCCCGCTGTTGTGGTCGGAGACGAGGAGGACGCGCGCCGCGTGGCGACTCGCGAGGAAGATCTGCCCGACGACGCCTTCCGGCGCCAGCGCCGCCGCGCCGCGAGCCACGCCGTCGGCCTCGCCGCGGTCGATGGTGAGGGTGCGGGAGAATCCGGTCGCGTCGCGGCCGATCACCCGGGCAGTCAGCACCTCACCGCGCAGCGTCTCGCGGAATTCGAGGAGCTTTCGAAGCCGCTCGTTCTCGAGGTCGACCTCCGAGAGGCGGTCGAGGTCCTCCTCGAGCCGGCGGACGCGCCCGCGGAGCGCGACGTTTTCGTTCCGCGCGCCGACCAGCTCGGCGACACTGTGCCAGCTCGCTGCGACCGTGCGGCCCACCGCTGCGGTGCTGCGCTGGAGTGGCGCCATGACCTCGAGGAAGAAGCGCCCGAGCCAGTCG
>CAZLYE010000279.1:0-6147 GCA_964562865.1 uncultured Binatia bacterium (SeqCode)
CCAGGACGAGATCAAGAAGGCGTACCGCAAACTCGCCCGGAAGCATCACCCGGATCTCAACAAGGGCAGCAAGCAGGCCGAGGAGCGCTTCAAGGAGATCTCGGTCGCCCACGACGTCCTCACCGACCCGGAGAAGCGCAAGCTCTACGACGAGTTCGGGATGGAGGGTCTCCAGTCCGGGTTCGACCCCGGGCGGGCGCGCGAGTACCGCCGCTGGGCTGAGAGCGGGCACGGCTTCTCGTTCCGCCCCGAAGGGGGTGGCGCGGGCGGCTTCGATTTCGAGGGGTTCGGGCAGGGGCGCCGGGGACGCCGCCAGGCCGCGGAGGAGGAGCGGAGCTTCGCGGACTTCATCAACGAGATGTTCGGCGGCCGCGCGGCGGCGGAGGCACCCGAGGCCGCCGCCGACATCGAGCACCCGATCGAGGTCGACTTCCTCGACGCGCTCCGCGGGACCCAGACCGCGGTGTCGATCCGCCGGCCGGCCCCGTGCCCGCAGTGCGGCGGCACCGGGCGGCAGGGCTCCCGCGCGTGCACGCGCTGCGCGGGCACCGGGACGACAGAGCAGCGCGAGCGCCTCACGGTGAAGATCCCGCCCGGCGTGGGAGACGGGTCGCGCGTCCGCGTCCGCGGGAAGGGCGGCATCGGCCGCGGCGGTGCGGCGGGCGACCTCTACTTCGTGGTGAAGGTCCGGCCGCATCCGCTCCTCAAGCGGGACGGGAAGGACCTGACGATCGAGGTCCCGATCACCGTCGGCGAGGCGATCCGCGGCGCCACGATCGAGGTGCCGACACCCGACGGCTCCGTCCGCGTGAAGGTCCCGAAGGGAAGCCAGAGCGGGCAGCGGCTGCGGCTGACCGGTCGAGGCGTGCGCGACCCGAAGGGCGGCGCACCGGGGGACCTCTACGCCCGTCTGATGGTGCAGGTGCCCGCCAACGGCAGCGCCGACCGCCTGAAGGACGCGGTCGAGACGCTGGAAGGCGCCTACTCGGAGAACCCGCGGGCCCACCTCGCCCTGTAGGACGGGGTCGGAGCGCCATGTCGCGCGACGCCGACAGCGACCCGAAAGACGTCGTGACCGACGCGACGGGCTCCGGGCCGGACGAGCCGGAGGAGCCCGCCGAGAAGCCGACTGCGGCCGAGCGCCGCGGTGCCGCCGCGCTCGTTCCCGCGGATTCGCTGCAAAGGTACCTCGCGGAGATCCGGCGCATCCCGGTGCTCTCGCGCGAGGAGGAGCACGCGCTCGCGGTGCGCTGGCACGAGCAGGGCGACCGGCAGGCGGCGTGGCAGCTCGTCACCGCGAACCTCCGCCTGGTCGTGATGATCGCGCGCGAGTACCAGCGGGGGTTCCACAACCTCCTCGACCTCGTGCAGGAGGGCAACGTCGGGCTGCTCGAGGGGATCAAGAACTTCGATCCGTACCGCGGCATCCGCTTCCCGTCGTACGCGGTGTGGTGGATCCGCGCGTACATCATCCGCTTCATCATGAACAACTGGCGGCTGGTGAAGGTGGGGACGACGCAGGCGCAGCGGAAGCTCTTCTTCAACCTCTCGAAGGAGCGCGAGCGCCTGGAGCGCGAGGGCTTCTCCCCGACGCCCCGTCTCATCGCGCAACGGCTCGACGTGCGCGAGAAGGAGGTGGTCGAGATGGAGCAGCGCCTCGCGGCGCGCGACGTCTCGGTCGACACCCCGATCGGCGAGGGCGAGGAGTCGACACTTCTTGATTTTCTACCGAGCCACGAGCAGACTGCCGACGCCGTCGCCGACGACGAGTACCACCGCCTGATCCGCCGGACGGCGGGCGAGTTCAGGCAGACGCTGAAGGGCAAGGACCTCGTGATCTACGACCGCCGTCTGGCGCCGCTCATGCGCGACGAGGATCCCGTCACGCTCCAGGAGATCGGCGACGAGTTCGGGATCACGCGCGAGCGCGTCCGCCAGATCGAGTCACGCGTCAAGAAGAAGCTCGCGGAGTTCATGCGCGAGCGTATCCCCGACATCAAGGAGATCGAGTTCGGTGCGTAGCGTGGCGGTGAAGGCGGGCACCCGTCGGTGGACGGGTCGCGGGGCGCAGGGCGCCCCCGCCGGCCTTCGATTCGGCGCCGCTGCGCGCCCCGTCTCCTTCGAGCACCGCGTGCGGACGCCTCATAGGCGGCCTGCGGGGGCGCCCTGCGCCCCGCGACCCGTGCGCGGCGGGCCGGCGGGTTCACCGCCCCGCTTCTCCTAGGGAGGACCGCCGGAATGCAAATCCACGGAGGCCGTGTTGTTGCCCGCGCGCTGAAGCGCGAGGGCGTGCCCTACGTGTTCACGCTGTGTGGTGGGCACGTCATGTCGATCTACGATGGGTGCCTCGACGAGGGGATCGGCATCGTCGACGTGCGGCACGAGCAATCGGCAGCCCACGCTGCGGATGGATGGGCGCGGGTCACGGGGCAGCCTGGGGTCGCGATCGTCACGGCGGGACCGGGGTTGACCGACGCGGTGACGGGTGTCGCGACGGCGTGGCGCGCGAACATCCCGATGGTGGTGATCGGCGGGCAGGCGCCGCGGTTCTTCCAGGACATGGGCGGGCTGCAGGACATGGCCCACGTCGACCTGATGAAGCCGATCACCAAGTGGGCGGTCTCGGTGCCGCACGCCCGGCGGCTCGGTGAGTACGTCGCGTCGGCGTTCCGCGTCGCGAGCACGAACGTCCCGGGGCCCGTGTTCCTCGAGATGCCGCTCGACCTCCTCTTCGACAACGTCGAGGAGAGCGACGTGGTCGTCCCGGAGCACTCGCGGACCGAGGCCGGCGTCGGGCCGGACGCGCGCTTCGTCGAGCAGGCCTTCGAGCTGCTCCGCGGCGCGCAGCGCCCCGTGTGCCTGGTCGGGAGCCAGCTCTTCTGGTCGCGCCGGCGCGAGGCGTATCCGGAGTTCGTCCGCACCTTCGGCATGCCGATCTACGTGAACGGCCAGGCGCGCGGCTCGCTCGACCCCGACGACCCGCACTGGTTCCTCCAGACGCGCAAGGACGCCCTCAAGCGCGCCGACGTCGTGCTGATCTTCGGCACGCCGCTCGACTTCCGCATCGGCTACGGCCGCGGATCGCACATCAACCCCGCGGCCAAGTTGATTCACGTCGACCTGGACGGGAAGGAGCTCGGGAAGAACCGCGGCTGCGACGTCGGCATCATCGGCGACACGGGCCTCGTGATGGAGGCGCTCACCGCCTGCGCGCGCGAGGCGCGCTGGAAGCCGGAGCTGTCGCGCGGTTGGCTCGGCGAGCTCCGCTCGCTCGAGAAGCAGAAGTGGCAGGCGCTCGCCGCACAGCTCACGTCCGACGAGGCGCCCGTCAATCCCCTCCGCCTGTGCGCGGAGGTCGATAAGCTCCTCACGCCCGACACGATCGTCATCGGCGACGGCGGGGACTTCGTCGGCTCGGCCGCCAACGTGCTCCGACCGCGCGGGTTCGGCCACTGGCTCGACGCGGGGCCGCTCGGCACGCTCGGCGCCGGCCCCGGCTACGCCATGGCGGCCAAGCTCGCGTCGCCGAAGAGCGACGTCATCATCATGTACGGCGACGGCGCCTTCGGCCTCAACATGATGGAGTTCGAGGCGTGCATCCGGCAGAAGATCAACATCGTCGGCGTGATCGGGAACGACGCCGCCTGGACGCAGATCCTCCGCGGCCAGGTGCAGATGTACGGCCCCGACCGGACGCCGGCGTGCAAGCTGGCGCCCAGCCGCTACGACCTCATGGTGGAGGCGCTCGGCGGCCACGGGGAGTGGGTGGAGCGGCCGGAGCAGATCCGGCCCGCCCTCGAGCGCGCGCTGGGCGCGGGGAAGCCGGCCCTCGTGAACGTCCGCATCGGGGCGAGCGACTTCCGCAAGGACGCCATCTCGGTGTAAGTCCGGATCGTGGACCGCACCGCCGGCATCATCGTCATCGGGAACGAGATCCTCTCGGGGAAGGTGGTCGACACCAACTCACCCTTCCTCACGCGGGAGCTCCGGGCGCTCGGCGTGGCGGTCCGGCGGATCCTGACGGTCCCCGACGAGCTCGAGGAGATCGCCCCCGCGATCGCCGAGTTCCACCGTGCCTACGACTTCGTGTTCACCTCCGGCGGCGTCGGCCCGACGCACGACGACGTGACCATCGAGGGGGTGGCCCGCGGGCTCTCGCGGCGGGTGATCCGCCACCCCGCGATCGAGGGACGGATCCGCGACTTCTACAAGGACAAGGCGAACGAGGCGCGCCTCAAGATGGCCGAGGTGCCCGAGGGAACCGAGCTCATCGTCGACGGGCGGCTCGGCTTCCCGACCCTCAAGTGCGAGAACGTCTACGTCCTCCCGGGGATCCCGGAGATCCTCGAGCAGAAGTTCCATGCGATCCGCGACCGCTTCGCGGCGTCGCCCTACTTCCTCCGCGTCGTCTACACGAGCGAGGGTGAGGGCTCGATCGCCGAGCATCTGAACGCGACGCTGAGAGCGTTCCCGGAGCTGCTGCTCGGCTCCTACCCCAAGATCGGGGACCCGGAGTACGCCGTGAAGCTCACGCTCGAATCGAAGGACCGGGAGTACGTCGAGCGGGCGCTGGCGCATCTCCTCGGTCTCCTTCCGCCGGACGCGGTCGTGCGGACCGAGTAGCGGGCCGACGAGTGGCGCCTGGCCGCCGCTTGGGGTAAAAGCGGCTCGGACCTGCCTGGTCCGGAGGAGGAGACATGAAGGGGTGGAGGGGAGTGATCGGGGCGGTCGTGCTGGTCGCTGGCGTTGCGAGCGCGCAGCCGGCACGCGCGGGCTTCCTCGAGGATGCGGGCTGGGGCGGGCTCACCGTCCTGACCAACGTCCTCTACATGCCGGCGAAGATCGTGTACGCGACCGTCGGCGGCATCACGGGCGGCTTCGCCTACGCGGTCACCGTCGGCGACCTCGACACGGCGGAGAAGGTCTGGACGATGTCGATGGGCGGCACCTACGTGATCACGCCCGGCATGCTGCAGGGCGCGGAGACGATCGCGTTCACGGGACCGACGGGCCCGGCCAGCGCCACGGCGGACACCAACGGGATCCAGGACGAGCCGCTCGGGAACGCACGCGGCGGCACCTGACCGCGTTGACCGTGCCGCGGCGGGCGTGAAATAGCTCGCCGTCGGCGGCTCCTTTGACCGGTCCGACGCGCACCGCGGTGATCACCGGCTGCGGAGTGGTTTCCCCGCTCGGGGTCGGTGTCGAGGCCTTCCGGGACGGTCTGGTGGCCGGCCGGTCGGCCGTCGCACCCATCCGCGGCTTCCCGGCGGATGACCTCGCCCCGCGCACGGCCGCGGAGGTGCACGCCCCGGCCGTCGACGATCCCGACCGGGCCGGGGCGTTCGTGCTCCTCGCCGCGAACGAGGCCGTCGCGCACGCCGGGCTCGCGGGCGTCGAGCCCACGCGGATGGGCGTCGCGCTCGGCACCACGCTCGGTGGGATGCGGATCTTCGAGGGCTGGCACCCCGGATCGCCGCCTGCCGCCGGCCTCGAGCGCGTGCCGTACTTCGCGCCGGCCGTCCGCCTCGCGCGGGCGCTCGGCTGCCGGGGGCCGGTCGCGACGACGCAGCTCGCCTGCGCCTCGGGCACGCATGCGGTGGCGCTCGCGGCGGAGTGGGTCCGGCACGGCCACGCCGACGTGGTGCTCGCGGGCGGGACGGACCTCCTCTGCCGGTTCGTCGTGTCCGGCTTCAACGCGCTCCGCGCGACGGCGGAGGTCGCGCGGCCCTTCGACCGGAGCCGCCGCGGGCTCGTGCTCGGCGAGGGCGCGGCGGTGGTCGTGGTCGAGGACGCGGAGCACGCGCGGCGCCGCGGAGCCTCACCCCGCGCGCGCCTCCTCGGCGTCGGAGCCGCCGCCGACGCGGTGCACATGACCGCGCCCGACCGCGAGGGGCAGGGCGCGGCGCGCGCGATGGCGGCGGCGCTGGAGGACGCCGGCCTCGATCCGACGGCGATCGACTTCGTGTCCGCCCACGGAACGGGGACGCCGTACAACGACGCGATGGAGGCAGTGGCGCTCCGTCGCGTGTTCGGGGCGCACCGGGTGGTCGTCGACTCGATCAAGGGCGCGATCGGCCACACGCTCGGTGCCGCGGGCGCGTTCGAGGTGGTCCTCTGCACGGAGGTGCTCGCGACGGGGCTCGT
>CAZLYE010000280.1:0-5480 GCA_964562865.1 uncultured Binatia bacterium (SeqCode)
TGGGATTCGACGGGCGACGTTCGGTGCAGTGGCGATGTGGGCGCTGCTCACCTGTCCCGCCCCGGCGCGGGCCGACGGCAACCTCAACAACGTGAATCACATCATCCTGATGATGCAGGAGAACCACTCGTTCGACAATTACTTCGGAGCGCTCCCGTTCGTCGCCGGCACGCCGTACCACAACGCCAAGGGATCGGGCCGGCACCGGGCCTGTCAGGCCGCCGACCACACCTGCGTCGACGGCCTCAACTGCAAGATGAAGCGCGGCGCGCTCGTGTGCCGCAACTCGAACAAGAGCAACCAGCCGGGGAGAGTCCGCGCCTTCCACGATCCACGTCTCTGTACCGGACAGGACCTGGACCATGGCTGGGTGGGGAGCCACCAGGAAGGGAACTTCAAGCACCCGAACCGCATGACGCGGAAGAGCCCGAACGACGGCTTCGTGCGCGTGAACGCGGCCTCCGAGCCGATCGCGCAGGCGACCGACCACGACACGATGGGCTACTACGACGACGGCGACCTGCCCTTCTACTACGACCTCGCGAAGACCTTCGCGCTCAGCGATCGCTACTTTGCGGCGATCATCGGCCCGACGTTCCCGAACCGATCGTACTTCGTCGCCGCGACCTCGTTCGGCCATCTCACGACCAGCGAGATCGTCACGCTGAGCGGCGGGGGCTACAAGCCCATCACGGGGACGATCTACGACCGCCTCGATGCCGCCGGCATCACCTGGACCGACTACTACTCGGACCTCCCGTATTCCCTGATCTTCAAGACGTCCACCGGCCACACCAAGCCGTATTCGGCCTTCGCGACCGATGCGGCCGCCGGAACGCTGGCCCAGGTGGTGTTCATCGATCCGTCCTCGTTCGCCGATCAGACGATCAACGGCACGGCCTACGAGACGGACGAGCATCCGCCAGCCGACATCCGGGCCGGCCAGTACTTCGTGTCGACGATCATCAGCGCGCTGCGGAACAGCCCGAGCTGGAATGACTCGATCCTCTTCCTGACCTACGACGAGCACGGCGGCTTCTACGACCACGTCGTCCCGCCGCTCGTCGACCAGGGGGGGGCGCTCACGCCGGACGGCATCAACCCGGGCCAGTGTGCGGACCTCTCGAACCCGCCGGCGAGCGAGCAGCCCGGCGGCGGCGTGACCTGCTCGCACAGCAGCACCATGGACGCTCCGGGCCTCTGCCCGGCGTTCACGCCGACCGGGCCGTACCCGGCGGACTGCCCCACGTTCAACCAGCTCGGATTCCGACTGCCGCTGCTCGCCGTCTCGCCCTTTGCGAAGCCACACTACGTGTCGCACGTGGTGAACTCGCACACGTCGTTCCTGGCGCTGGTCGAGAAGCGCTTCTCGCTTCCTCCCCTGACCGCGCGGGACGCGCACGCGGACACCCTCGAGGACATGTTCGACTTCGACACCTCGCCGTCGCTGAACTCGCCGGTGGGCACCGCCCCGCTTCCGAGCCAGCCGGGGGACACGAACTGCCCGTTCAGCGGCTCGCCGAGCGGCGCGTTCGTCGAGGCCGTGCGGTAGGCGAGACGCGTCCGCGACCGTGTCCTTCGGCCGCGGCCGTCGGTGGGACCCGGTTCTCCGCCGCCCGCGTCAGGGCCGCGGGACGATCCGCTGCGCTTCCAGGTGGGCGACGATCTGCTGCACGCTCGCGTCCACGTCCTGGGCGTGGGTCCGGATCGTCAGCTCCGGATGCAGCGGGGGCTCGTAGGGCGCCGAGATGCCCGTGAACTCCGGGATCTGGCCCTTCCGCGCCTTCTCGTAGAGGCCCTTCACGTCGCGCTGCTCGCAGACCTCCAGCGGGCAGTCGACCAGCACCTCGATGAAGTCGCCGGGCTGCATGAGGGCACGCACCTGGTCCCGGTCGGCGCGGTAGGGCGAGATGAACGCGGTGATGGCGACGAAGCCGGCGTCGGTGAAGAGCTTCGCGACCTCGCCGATGCGGCGGATGTTCTCGGTGCGGTCCGCCGGCGAGAACCCGAGGTTCTTGTTGAGCCCGTGGCGGATGTTGTCGCCGTCGAGGATGAAGGCGTGGACGCCGCGGCTCCAGAGCGTCTTCTCGAGCGCGACCGCGATCGTCGACTTGCCCGAGCCGGAGAGCCCGGTGAGCCAGACGGTGCCGCCGCGGTGCCCGTTCACCTGCTCGCGGTCCGCGCGGGTGACGGCGCCCTGGTGCCAGACGATGTTCGTCGCCTTCTGCTCGGCCATGGGGGCTGTCCTTTACAGCGCGCGCCGGAGACCGGCAAGGGCGTGACGCGAACACCCGCTTTGCGCTAGGCAGGCCGGATGGACCTTCGGAACCGGGTGTGTGTCGTCACGGGCGGCGGCTCGGGGATCGGGGCTGCCGGCGTGCGGGCCTTCGCACGGGCGGGCGCGCGGGTCGTCGTCGCGGACCGGAACGGGGAGGCCGCGGCGGCCGTCGCCACCGACACGGGCGGCGTCGCCATGACGGTGGACGTCGGCGACGAGCGCTCGGTCGATCGCCTCGTGGCCGAGACCCTCGCCCGCCACGGACGGCTCGACGTGCTGTGGGCGAATGCCGGAATCGCCGGCGTCCGCGCGCCGTGCGCCGAGCAGCCGACCGAGGCATGGGCGGAGGTGCTGCGCGTCAACCTGACGGGCGTGTTCTTCTCCCTCCGCGCCGCGCTCCGCCCGATGCTCGAGGCGGGTCGCGGGGTCCTGCTCGCGACGGCCTCGGTCGCGGGCCTGGAGGCGAGCGCGGGAAGCCCCGCGTACCACGTCGCGAAGGCGGGCGTGATCATGCTCGTGCGTCACGTCGCGCGCGCCTACGGCGCCCGCGGGATCCGCTGCAACGCGCTCTGCCCCGGTCTCACCGACACGCCGATCCTCGACCCCTTCGCGGCTGCGCTGGGTGGCCGCGAGGCGCTCTTCGCCCGCACCCTCAAGTCGATCCCGGCCGGGCGCGTCGGCCGTCCCGAGGACATCGCCGACGCCGCGCTCTTCCTCGCGAGCGACGAGGCGTCGTACGTGAACGGCGTGGCGTTCCCGGTCGACGGGGGGATGCGGGCGTAGCGCCTCGGGTACGGGTCGCGGGGCGCGGGGGAGCCCCCGCTCGCCTTCGATTCGGCGCCGGTCGACGCCGCGGTTCGGAACGACCTGCGCCCGCGGGCGCCCCATAGGCGGCGATCGGGGGCTCCCCCGCGCCCCGCGACCCGTACGCGCGGCGGTACGGAACGCGCTGTCGGCCGGTCAGGTGGACGCCGGGGACAGGGCGCTTCGCACCGCGCGGCGGCGGCCGTGCGTCAGGCGGAGGAGGAGCGCGGCGAAGAGGCCGAGGGCGAACGGCCAGTAGAGCGCCGATTCGACGGCGCGGGGGGCGAAGCTCGCGAAGAAGACCGTCCAGATGATCCAGACGCCGGTGGTGTGGAGGCGGCTCCAGGCGCGGGGGCCGAGCCAGGCGGCGGTGCGATCGAAGGACGTCGCGGTCATCGCGAGGATGAACGCGTAGGCCGTGCCGCCGAGGACCAGGACCGGGGTGCCGGCGTTCGCCGCGACGCGCGCCGGCGACCAGCCGGCGAGAGCGAAGATCGCGAGCAGATGGGCCAGGTGGGAGACCGCGAACGAGACGCCGAGGTAGCGGCGGTTCGCGAGCATCCAGCGGCTCACCGTCCCGGGCCACGCGCGATTGAGCGACGCGGCGACGAAGGCCGCGGTGAACAACACGACCGAGGTGCGGGCCGTGGCGCGGATGACGAGGCGGATGCCGGCCTCGTCCGTGCCCGCGACGGCGAGGAGGACCGCGACGATCGCGGCGACCGCCGCCGCTGCCCAGCCGACGATGGGCCAGCCGCTCGGGACGCGCATGCCCGCCACCTATCCTCTGCCGGCGGCTGAGTCCACCGGCGCGCGCCCACGGACGTCGACGGGGACGCTCAGCGCGGCGTGATCGCGGGCGGGCCGCCCACGCGCCCGGCCCGCGGCCCGCGGGGGCGGAGCGCCTGACGCAGCTCGCGCTTGCGGAGGCGGATCGCGTCGGGCGTCACCTCGACCAGCTCGTCCTCGTCGATCCACTCGAGCCCGTCCTCGAGGCCCATCGTCCGGTGCGGGACGAGGCGCACCGCCTCGTCGTGGCCCGTCGCGCGCATGTTCGAGAGCTTCTTCTCGCGGCAGACGTTCACGTCGAGGTCGACGTCGCGCGAGTACTCGCCGACGATCATGCCCTCGTAGACCGGCGTGCCGGCGGGAATGAACAGCACGCCGCGCTCCTGGAGGTGGAAGAGCGCGTAGGGCGTCGCGACCCCCTCGCGGTCGGCGACCATCGCGCCGTTGGTGCGCGCGGGGATGGGCCCGTGCCACGGCGCGTAGCCGTTGAAGAGCGTGTTGAGCGTCCCCGTGCCGCGCGTGTCCGTGAGGAAGTGCGAGCGGAAGCCGATGAGCCCGCGCGACGGCACGGCGTACTCCATCCGCACGCGCCCGCCGCCGATGTGCTCCATCCGCGAGAGGACCGCGCGCCGGACCCCGAGCAGCTGCGTCACGATCCCGACGTACTCCTCCGGGACGTCGACGAGGAGGAGCTCCATCGGCTCCTCGACGACGCCGTTCCGCTCGCGCACGACCGGCGCCGGCTTGGACGCCTGCAGCTCGAACCCCTCGCGCCGCATCGTCTCGATCAGGATCGCGAGCTGGAGCTCGCCGCGCCCGAGGACGCGGAACGAGTCGGTCGCGGTTCCCTCCTCGACGCGCAGGCTGACGTTCCGCCGACTCTCCTGGAGGAGGCGCTCGCGGAGCTTCCGCGACGTCACCTGGCTGCCGGAACGGCCCGCCCAGGGCGCGGTGTTCACGCCGAACACCATCGCGATGGTCGGCTCGTCGATCCGGATTGGCGGGAGCGCCTCGGGACGCTCGCGGTCGGCGATGGTCTCGCCGATGTTGATGTCGTCGACCCCGGCGACCGCGACGATGTCGCCGGCGTGCGCGCTGTCCAGCTCGACGCGCTTCAAGCCCTGCCATCCGTAGAGGCGCGTCAGCTTGCACGGGACCTGCGAGCCGTCCACCCGGCAGAGCGTGTACTGCCCGGTCGCGACCAGCTCCCCCGACACGATGCGCCCGATCGCGAGGCGCCCGACGTAGTCGTCGTAGCCGAGGTTGTTCGCCTGGAAGCGAACGGGCGCCTCGGGCTCGTGGGGCGGCCCCGGGAGCGAGCGCACGATCGTCTCGAAGAGTGGCCGGAGGTCCGCGCCGGGCACGGCGAGGTCGAGGGTCGCCGTCCCGGCCCGCGCGTTCGTGTAGACGACGGGGAAGTCGAGCTGCGCCTCCGTGGCGCCGAGGTCGATGAAGAGGCCGTAGATCTCGTCGAGGACCGCGGCGGGGCGGGCGTCGGCGCGGTCGATCTTGTTCAGGCAGACGACGGGTGGCAGCCCGAGCGCGAGCGCCTTCCCGAGCACGAAGCGGGTCTGCGGGAGCGGTCCCTCGGACGCGTCGACCAGCAGGA
>CAZLYE010000281.1:0-8249 GCA_964562865.1 uncultured Binatia bacterium (SeqCode)
CCGCTATCTCGTGCGCGCGGCCACGACCGGCGTGTCCGGCGTCGTCGATCCGTACGGGCACGTCCTGGCGACACTCCCGTCCCACACCCCGGGGGTGCTCACGACGTCGGTCGCCGGCCGCAGTCACCTCACCCCTTACGTCCGCTTCGGCGACTCGTTCGCGCTTCTCTGCGTCGCAATATCGGCAATCGCCGTCCTCCCCCGGCGCCGCCCGGTTCTCGCCCGTGAGCGACAGCCGTCCGTCGCCACCACACCGTCGACCGTCTGAGTCCGACCCATTGCCGCTGAGTTGGCGGCGCCCGAGGCGCAGGCGATATACTCGCCGGCCCGGGGGTCAATGACGGACAGTTTCCCCACGACGCCGCGGGCCTCGCGTGCCGTCCGCCTGTTCGCGATCGCGATCGGTGTCGCGGGCGTGGCGCTTGCGACCCGCACCACCATAACCAGCAGCCAGTGGGTGGGACGGCCTTTCCCGGGCTTCGTCGTGCTCGACAACCGCGTGGTCGCGTCCGTCGGCCTGGGACACTGGTCCGAATCCCGGATCGCGGGGCTGTATCAGAGCGAGGTGGTCGCGGTCGACGGCGAGCCGATCACCTCCACTGCGCAGCTGTACGATCGCGTCCGCGCACGCCCCCCGGGGACGCCGTTTCGCTATCGCGTGCGTCGGGAGGGCGTCGATCAGGAAGTGACCATCGCGAGTCAGCGCTTCGAGGTACGCGATTGGCTCCTGCTCTTCGGCGCGTTCCTCCTGAGCGGAAGCGTCGCGCTCGCCTCGGGCCTGGTAGCCTGGGTTCTCCGCCCTCGGGCGCCCATGTCCCGTGCGTTGCTGGCTCTCGGTGGGGCGATCTCGCTGTTCCTCCTCACAGCTCAGGATCTCTACGGTCCCGCCACCTTCTTCCGGCTCCACGTCATCGGTGAAGCGCTGGTGCCGGCTGCGGGTCTCCAGCTCGGCCTCCTGCTTCCGCAGCCGGATCGGTACTCTCGATGGCGCTTCGTCAGCTACGCGCTCGCCCTGTGCATACTCATCCCCTACGAGATCTACCTCTACGATCCGACGATCTACTCCCGCGTGCTGTTTGCGGACATGGTGCACACGGGAGCGGTCGGCATCCTCTTCGCCGTGCGCATCATGCTCGGATACGTTCAGCGGGAGTCGCTCCTGGCGCGCCAGCGCGTGCGGGTCATCACGCTGGGCACGATATTCGGGTTCGGCCTTCCGGCGGTCATCGTGTTCGTCTCCGCGGTAACGGGTGGCAGCACGCCGATGAATTTCGCAGCCTTCACGCCGTTCCTCTTCGCCCTGTCGCTAGCCTACGCGGTCGTCAAGCACGACCTTTTCGAAATCGATGCGATGGTGAAGCGCGGGGCCTACTACCTCCTCCTCACGGCGACGGTCGGAGCCGCCTACCTCGCAGCGGTGTCGGTCGTCACCCTCGTCGTACCTGGTTCGGCGACGCATTCGGCTGCCTTCCCGGTGTTCTTCACACTGGTTGTTCTCGTGCTGCTCGACCCCCTGCGGACGCGGTTGCAGACCGTGGTCGATCGAGTCTTCTTCCGCACGACGTACAACGCCCCTCAGCTGCTAGGCCAGGCCAGCGAGGTCCTCGCCGCCACGCTCAGGCGCGAGCGAATCGCCGACATCGTCCGCGAGTGCGTCCTCTCCGCGATTCCGAATGCTGGCACACGCGTTCTGGTGAGGACGGGTTCCGAGGGCGAGCTCCGCGAAGTCGGGGGGAGCGCCTCAGCTCCCCAGACTCTCCTGCCGCACCTCGGCACGCATCGCGTGCTCACAACGTTCGACCCACCGGAGCTCTATTCCGACACGGTCACTCAGCAGATGGTGCATGACGCGCTGATAAGCCTCCAGGCGGAGATAGCGGTCCCGCTGTTCGCGAGGGGCACGCTCACCGGAATGTTGACCGCCGGACCGAAGGCCTCTCGCCTCTTCTACACCGCCGGCGACGCGGAATTCCTCCAGGCACTCGCCCATCAGACGGCGATCGCGCTCGAGAACGCCCGCACCTACGAGGCATTGGTCGAGCTGAACGCGCGGCTCGAGGAGCGGGTGCGCGAGCGGACGGCGCAGCTCGAGGGCGCGAACCGGGAGCTCGCCGACGCGTACGCGGAGCTGAAGAGCGCCGAGACGCAGCTCGTCCACTCCGAGAAGATGGCTTCGCTCGGCCGTCTCGTTGCCGGGGTGGCGCACGAGATCAACAACCCCGTGAGCTTCATCTCGACCAGCGTGGCGCCGCTTCGCCGGCGGCTCGGGCAGGCGGCGGCGCTCGCCCCCCCCAAGACCCGGCGCGCGCTCGCCGAGGCCGAGGACATCGCGGGCGTCATGGCGCGGGGGGCGGAGCGCACGGCCGCCATCGTGAAGGACCTGCGCACGTTCTCCCGACTCGGCGAGTCGTCGCGCAAGGAGGTCGACCTGCACGAGGGGATCGAGGTGACGCTCCGCCTGCTCGAGCCGCGCTGGCGGGGGCGGATCACCATTCACCGGGAGCACGGCGCGGTGCCGCCCGTCGAGTGCGATCCCGGGCAGCTGAACCAGGCCTTCATGAACATCCTCGCGAACGCGTGCGACGCGATCGCGGGGAGCG
Organism: uncultured Binatia bacterium (SeqCode); assembly: GCA_964562865.1. GTDB lineage: Bacteria > Desulfobacterota > Binatia > DP-6 > DP-6 > CAZLYE01. Next base: position 2,601 of record CAZLYE010000281.1, read on the forward strand.
GGAACGTCTGGATCACGACGCGCGCCGAGGGCAGCGGCGTCACGGTCGTCATCCGCGACGACGGCCCGGGGATCCCCCCCGACGTGATCGGCCGCATCTTCGATCCGTTCTTCACGACCAAGGACGTCGGCACCGGGACGGGGCTCGGGCTCGCGATCAGCCACTCCGTGATCCGCGCACACGGCGGGCAGATCGACGTCGAGAGCACGCCGGGAGCGGGCACGACGTTCCGCATCACCCTCCCCGCGGCGCCGCCGCGCACCGCCGCGGCCGTCGGCACGGGCTGAGCGCCGCGCGCGCTTGCACGTGCGCGCCCCTTCGCGTATCGAGCCGAGGGGCGCAATGGAAGCGGAGGAGAGGGCGCCGGCGGCAGCGGCGCTGCCTCCGGTCGACGGGAGTCGCGCGCAGCTCGCGCGCCGCGCCGGGGTGGTGAGCGCCGCGGTCCTCGCGAGCCGTGTCCTCGGGCTCGTCCGCGAGCAGGTCTTCGCGGTGTTCTTCGGCGCGGGCCGCGAGCTCGACGCCTTCATCACCGCGTTCCGCATCCCGAACCTGCTCCGCGATCTCTTCGCCGAGGGAGCGCTCTCCGCTGCGTTCGTCGCGACCTTCACCCTGCGGTTCGAGCGCGACGGTGCGGCCGCGGCCTGGCGCCTCGCCAACCTCGTGGTGAACGCACTTGCCGTCGTGGTCGCGGTGCTGACGCTCGCCGGGATGTGGTTCGCGCCCGCGCTGGTCAACGCGATCGCGCCCGGCTTCGCGGTGATCCCGGGCAAGGTGGAGCTCACCGTGCATCTCACACGGATTCTGTTCCCCTTCCTCCTCCTCGTCGCGCTCGCGGCGGTCGCGATGGGCGTCCTCAACACGCGGAACATCTTCGGGGTCCCGGCTGCTGCCTCCGCGTTCTTCAACCTCGGGTCGATCGTCGGCGGGCTCGGCTGCGCCGCCTGGCTCGCGCCCGACTACCTGCGAGCCGTGCTCGGCAGGGGTGCGCCGCCGGACCCTGCGCTGGCGGCGCGGGCGATCACCGGCATGGCCGTCGGGACGCTGGCGGGCGGCTTCCTCCAGCTCGCGGTGCAGCTGCCGTCGCTCCGGCGCGTCGGGTTCCGGTACCGGCCGATCCTCGACGTCCGCGACCCCGGCGTCCGCCAGGTGATGCGCCTCATGGCGCCGGCGACGATCGGCGCGGCCGCCGTGCAGGTGAACGTCTTCGTCAACAACAACTTCGCCTCGTACCTCGGTAACGGGCCCGTCTCGTGGCTCAACGTCGCCTTCCGGTTCATGCAGCTCCCGATCGGGCTCTTCGGCGTCGCGCTCGGGACGGTGACGCTCACGGTGGTGTCCCGCCACGGCGCGCGCGGTGACTACCGCGCGCTGGCCGCCACCGTCGGGCAGGCGCTCGAGCTCGTCGCGCTCTTCTGCCTCCCCGCGGCCGTGGGCCTTGCGGTGATGGGGACGCCGGTTATTGGCGTCATCTACGAGCACGGCCGGTTCACGCCGCGCGATACCGCCGCGGCTGCCCAGGCGCTCAGCGGCTACGCCGTCGGCCTCGCGGGGTACGCCGGCATCAAGGTGCTCGCGCCCGCGTTCTACGCCCTCGACGACGCGCGGACGCCGATGCTCGTGAGCCTGCTCTCGATCGGGGTCAACTACGGCCTCAACTCGATCTTCGTCCGCCGCCTGGGCTTCGGCCATCTCGGCCTCGCGCTCGCGACGTCCGCCGTGGCGCTCGGGAACTTCGGGCTCCTGTACGTCTTTCTCCGCCGCCGCATCGGCCGGATCGGGGGCTGGTCCGCCGTCGGCCGGATCGCGGTGGCGAGCGCCGTCATGGCGGGGACGGCATGGGGCGTCGACGCGGGCGTCGTGAGCGTCCTGACGCGTCGGGGCGCCCTCGCGTACGCCCTCCGGCTCGCGGCGGTGATGCCGGCCGCGGTCGCGGTCTTCTGGGGCGCGTGCCGCGCGCTCGGGGTGGCCCTTCCCCGCCTGCCCCGCTGGCGTCGCGCGGCCTGAGGCCGGCCGCCACCCGCAGCGCAGCGAGCTCCGACGCCGTGAGTGGGCGCCACGCGCCCAGCGGCAGGGTGCCGAGCCCGAGCGGGCCGAGCCGCACGCGGGCGAGCTTGTCGACCGGATGCCCGACGCTCTCGCACATGCGCCGGACGAGGTGCTGCCGGCCCTCGCGCACGGTGACCTCGAGCCAGGTTTTCGTCGGGAGGTGCCCGAGCACGCGGACGCGGGCCGGGGCCGTCTTCCCGTCCTCGAGCTGCACGCCGCGGCGGAGACGCGTGATCGCGGCCTCGTCGGGACGGCCGTGCACCTTGACGTGGTAGACCCGCGCCACCGCGTGCCGCGGGTGCTGCACGGCGGCGGCCAGGCGCCCGTCGTTGGTGAGGAGCAGGAGCCCGGTCGTGTTCAGGTCGAGGCGGCCGACCGGGTAGAGCCGCTCGCCCGCGGCCTGGACGAGGCCGGCGACCGTCGGCCGACCCTCCGGGTCGTCCATCGTGCTCACGACGCCGCGCGGCTTGTGGAGCATGATCGTCCGCCGCTCGCCGAGCGGCCGGACGGCCTCGCCGTCGACCGCGATCGCGTCGCGCGCCGGGTCGGCCCGCTGCCCGAGCTCGCGCACGACGGCGCCGTTCACGGTGACGCGCCCGGCGCGGATCAGGTCCTCGGCCCGGCGTCGCGACGCGACGCCGGCCGCGCTCAGGATCTTCTGCAGGCGCTCCGGCGGCGTCTACTCACCTTCGTCGGGCGTGGGGATCGGCGACTCGAGCGTGACGGCCACCCCTTGGCCGTCGATCGTCAGATCCTTGGCGGCGAGGAGGTCGGCACCCTCGCCGAGGTCGCGGAGCGGCGGCAGCGCGCCCAGGTCGGGGAGGCTGAAGACCTCGAGGAAGTCCCGCGTGGTGGTGTAGAGGAGCGGCCGCCCCGGCGTCTCCTTGCGCCCCGCGATGCGGACCAGCCGGCGTTCGAGGAGCGTCGTCAGGACAGCGTCGGCGTCGACGCCGCGGACGGCCTCGATGTCGAGCCGCGTGCACGGCTGGCGGTAGGCGACGATTGCGAGCGTCTCCAGCATGGGCCGGCTGAGCCGCGGTGGACGCTCGCGCAGGAGGCGCCGCACCCACGGCCCGTGCTCGGCCGGCGTGCGGAGCTGGTAGCCGCCCGCCACCTGCACGAGGCGGAGCCCCCGTCCCTCCCGCTCGTAGCTCCGTGCGAGCTCATCGAGCGCGTGCACGACCTCGGCCCGGCTCGGTCCGGCGAGCGCCTCGACGAGCCGCGCGACGGGGACCGGCGCCGCCGCGGCGAATAGGAGGCTCTCGACGAGCGACGGGAGCCGCCCGACGTCCTCCTGGTACTCGTCCCCCGCGTCGACGGTCCGGGACTCGACGGGATGACCGTCCCCGTTGCCGTTGGTGTTCTCGCTATGAATTTCGAGGCTCTCCGTATCCATGTTGCCCCTCCCCTCCCCTCCACTCGTCCCGTTCACCCAGGTCGCGGACGCGGAGCGTCGCGTCCTCGATCGTCTCGACGGCGAGCTCGAGCACGATCGCCCCGAAGCGCTCGACCTGCCGTGCGCGCACGACGCGCAGGCGGATCAGCTCGAGCAGCGCGAGGAACGTGCCGATCACCTCGGCCCGACACGAATCGGGCGCGAAGAGGCTCGCGAACTCCACCTGCGCGTCGATCGCAAACTGCGCGAGGATCCGCGACACGCAGTCGCGGATCGAGATCGACTCGCGCGTGACCTCGTGCGCGCGGGGGGGCTTCAGGCGCCCCAGCACGTCGCGGAGCGCGTCGAGCAGGTCGGCGAGGCTCGCGTCGCGCACGGGCGGTCCCTCGGCCGGCGCAGCCGGGTCGAGCGGCTCGCCGCCGCCCGCGAAGACGTCGCGGGCGAGGACGTTGCGCTCGCCGAGCGCGACCGCCACCTCGCGGTAGCGCTGGTACTCGACCAGCTGCTGCACGAGCTCCGCGCGCGGGTCCTCCTCGACCTCGTCGTCGTCGGCGGGACCGGGCAGGAGCATCCGGCTCTTGATGTAGGTGAGGGTCGACGCCATGACGAGGTATTCGCCGGCGCCGTCGAGGTTCAACTCGGGCAGCTCCTCGAGCATCGCGAGGTACTGATCCGTGATGGTGGCGATCGGGATGTCCGTGATCTGTACCTCGTTCTTCTTGATCAGATGGAGGAGCAGGTCGAGCGGGCCCTCGAAGATCGGCAGCCGGACGGTGCAGGGGGCGCTCACCAGCCGATCGCCTCCCGGACCTCGGTCATCGTCCGCGCTGCGACGGCGCGCGCGCGCGCATCGCCCGCTTCGAGCGCCGCGCGGGCGTCGGCGGGCGTGAGCGCAGCGCGGCGGGCGCGGATCGGCTCGAGCTCCGCCTGCACGTGCCGGATCATGATCTGCTTGCACTCGAGGCAGCCGATGCGCGCGGTCCGGCAGCCCTCCTCCTGGTAGCGGAGCTCCTCCGGCGTGTTGTAGAGGCGGTGGAGGGACAGGTACGCCGGGCAGTCGCTCGGCTCCCCGGGATCCGTCCGTCGGGCGCGCCGCGGGTCGGTGATCATCCGCGAGAGCTTCGCCTCGACGTCGGCCGGCGAGTCGGTCAGGTAGACCGCGTTGCCGTAGCTCTTGCTCATCTTCCGGCCGTCGGTGCCGAGGATCTTCGGCGCGTCGGTGAGGAGCGTCTCGGGCTCCGGGAAGATCGGCCGGTAGGTGCCGTTGAACCGCCGTGCGATCTCGCGTGTGAGCTCGATGTGCGGCGCCTGGTCGATCCCGACGGGCACCGCCCACGCCTTGTACATGAGGACGTCGGCCGCCTGCAGGACCGGGTAGCCGAGGAAGCCGTACGTCGAGAGGTCGCGGTCCTGGAGCTGCTCGCGCTGCTCCTTGTACGTCGGGTTGCGCTCGAGCCACGGGACCGGCGTCAGCATGCCGAGGAGGAGGTAGAGCTCCGCGTGCTCCTTGATCGACGACTGCCGGAACACGGTCGCCCGCGCCGGGTCGATCCCGACGGCGAGCCAGTCGAGCACCATCTCGAGGCTCTGCTCCTCGAGCGCGTCCGGCGACGCCCAGTCGGTGGTGAGCGCGTGCCAGTCGGCGACGAAGAAGAAGCAGCGGTGCGTGTCCTGGAGGCGGAGCCAGTTCTTCAGCGCCCCGTGGTAGTTCCCGAGGTGCTGGCGCCCCGTGGGCCGCGCGCCGCTGACGACGACTCGTTCCGTCATCAGCGCTTCCGGCTCGCCACGACGCCCGGCGCCATCGCGGGAGTGTAGCGGCCGGTCGCCACGCGCGCAACAAACGCCGGTGCGCTCATGCCCGTGGATGGTGCCGGCGATGGACCTCGCGGAGCCGCCCCGGGGCGACGTGCGTGTAGATCTGCGTCGTGCCGATGTCGGCGTGGCCGAGGAGCGTCTGCACGATGCGGAGGTCGGCGCCGCCGGAAAGGAGGTGCGTCGCGAAGGTGTGCCGGAGCGTGTGGGGGGAGACGCGGCGTCCGAGGCCGGCGGCGAGCGCGCGCCGCCGGACGAGCTTCCAGACGGCCTGCCGGGTGAGCGGGCGGCCGCCGGGCCCGAGGAAGACGAACGGGCTCGCCCGGCCACGGAGGAGCCGGGGCCGCGCCTGGGTGAGGTATGCCTCCAGCGCCGCGCGCGCCGGGCGCCCGAGG
>CAZLYE010000282.1:0-7865 GCA_964562865.1 uncultured Binatia bacterium (SeqCode)
CTCTCCGACAACGGCGCGAGCTCCGAGGGCGGCCCCACGGGCTCGGTGAACGACTCGCGCCCGTGGAACCTCGCGCCGCGTCCGCTCGCGGAGGCGCTCGCGCGGATCGACGAGATCGGCGGGCCGCGCTGCCACAACAACTATCCCTGGGGCTGGACCGTCGCCGGAAACACGCCCTTCCGGCGCTGGAAGCGCGAGGTCCACGAGGGCGGCGTCGCCGATCCGCTCATCGTCCACTGGCCGGCGGGCATCCGCGCACGCGGCGAGGTGCGCCGTCAGTACGTGCACGCGGTCGACGTCCTCCCGACGGTGCTCGAGGTGATCGGCGTCGAGGCGCCGGGGACCATCAACGGCGTCGCGCAGCGTCCGATCGACGGTGTGAGCTTCCGTCACAGCTTCGACGCGCCCGACGCGCCGAGCCGCCACGAGACGCAGTACTACGAGATGTTCGGCTGCCGCGCGCTCTACGACCGCGGCTGGAAGGCGGTGACCTACCGCGCGATGATGGAGCAGCGGCCGTACGACAAGGACCGCTGGGAGCTCTACGACGTCGACGCGGATCCGTCGGAGTGCACGGACCTCGCCGCCGCGCATCCGGAGAAGCTCCGCGAGATGATCGAGCGCTGGTGGGTCGAGGCGGAGCGGCATCAGGTGCTCCCCCTCGACGACCGCCCGTTCTCGGAGCTCGTCTTCGAGCGCCCGCCGTCCGTCCCGCCGCGCGCCCGCTACGTCTACTGGCACGAGACGGCGGCGGTACCCGAGGCGGTGGCCGCGAACGTGCGGAACCGGTCACACGTCGTCCGCGCGGAGGTCGAGATCCCCGCCGCGGGCGGCGCGGGCGTCGTCCTCGCGCAGGGGAGCCTCCTCGGCGGCTGGTCGCTCTACGTGCTCGACGGCCGGCTGCGTTACGCGCACAACTTCGTCGGGCTCGAGGAGCACCGCGTGCGCTCCGACCTCGTGCTGGCGCCGGGCCCGCACGTCCTCGAGCTGCGCTTCACGAAGACGGGCGAGCACCAGGGGACCGTCGAGTTCCGCGTCGACGGCGCCGTCGCCGGGCGCGGCGCGGTGCCGCGCTTCACGACGACGCGCTTCTCGATCACGGGAGCGGGCCTCACGTGCGGCCGCGGCCTGGGCCTCGCCGTGACGGACGACTATCACGGCCCGTTCCCCTTCACGGGGAGGATCCGACGCGTGGTCGTCGAGGTCGACGGCGAGCCGTTCGGCGACGCCGAGGGTGAGGCGAAGCTCGCGATCACGACGCAATGACCATGCGCGACGACGAAGCGTACGGGCTTCTCGAAAATTCTTGACCGCTCGGGCCGCGCGAGCGTAGGGTCCGCGCCCCGATGCGCACCTCCCTCGCCGCGATCATGATCGCCCTCGCGTTCGCCACGGCGGATGCGAGTCCGCCCTCGAAGGCTGCCTGCACGGTCGCGTGTCAGGTCGACATCGCCGCGTGCGCCGTGGGCGGGCGCGCGGCGCGCTGCCGCCGGCAGATCGTGCGGCGTTGCCGGCGGCGCGGGCTCTCCGTGTGCGCCGCGGTGACCACCACCACGAGCACGACCACGACGACGATCCCGGGCCCGGTCGACCTGAGCGGCGGTTGGGTGTTCGACGGTCGCCTCTTCTCCGACGACTGCGGCGGCGCGTCGGCGTCGCTCACCGCGCCGCTCACCGTCGTGCAGAGCGGCGAAGCTGTCCAGGTCACGTTCGTCGACGACATGGAGGTCGGGAGCGGCGACGTCACCGGGGCGGGATGGTCCGCCCAGAGTCACCTCTGCCCCACGACGAGCATCTGCTTCGAGGACGCCCTCACGGCCGCGCCCGGCGATCCGGCCGACGCGACCTTCGTGGCCCGCGTCCTCTACGACGACGGCACGTCCTGCCAGCGCGAGTGGCACGGGACGGTCGGACGCGACGAGCGAGAGGTTTTCGAGCCCGGCAGCAATTGACCCCCGCGCGTCCGGCGCACCATCCTCGCGCGCCGTCACATCGCACGGCACACGCCACCGCGCTCGCCAGCAGTGTCTCTCGCGCACGGCCCTGCTAGATTCGTTCTGTTCGCCCGGAGCACGGGCTGGGGAGGTGGACGATGTGGGAAGGCATCCTGGCGATGGTCGCGTTCCTCGCGATCGTGCTGGCCACCGTGGTGGCGGTCGTGGTGATCGACGAGGTCACCGACCTCGGGGACGTCACGCGGCAGGCCGTCCGCGGCTGGACGGGGCGGCGGTCGATCGCGTCACGGGTCGACGAGCTCGAGTCGCGGCTGACGGCGGCCGAGCGGAGGCTCGCCCGCCCCGCCTGACCCGGCCCGTACCGCCCGTGGCCGTCCGGTGGAGCGGACCCGGGTCCGCTCCACCGGACGGCCACGCTACGCCCGGGGCGCGCCCGGTCGGTCGAGCTCGACGAAGCGCTCGACCGCCGCCTCGATGAGCGCCCGCATCCAGGTGCTCCGGCTGGCCTCGTGCTCGAGCGCGCCCCGCGTGACGACCAGCGCCGTCACGTCGGTCATCGCCTCGACCGTCGCCGTCCGCGGTGACGCCGTGACCACGCCGACCTCGCCGAAGATCTCGCCCGGCCCGACCTGGCGGAGCGGTATCCGGCGCCCCGCCTCCGTCCGGTAGATCTCGCAGCGGCCCTCGGTCACGATGTACCCGACGTCGCCCCGCTCGCCCTCGCGGATGATGAGCGTCCCCTTGGGGAAGGCGGCGGCCGGGAACCAGCCGCCGCCGCGGAGGAACGTCTCGACGTCGCGCGCGAGCTCGTCGACGGTCGGGTAGCGGTCGGCGGGCGCCGCGGCGAGCGCCTTCATGGCGATCCGGCAGAGGCCCGTGGGGAGCCGGCGCTCGTCGACGAGCGTCCCCGGCGCCGCCACGCGGCCGGCCCTCGCCAGCGAGAGGACGTCGCCCCCCGGGTAAGGGGGGGTCAGGGTGAGGAGCCGGTAGAGGATCCCGCCGAGGCCGAAGACGTCCGTCCGTGCGTCGATCGCGTCGGTCCGTCCCGACGCCTGCTCCGGCGCCATGTAGGCCGGCGTCCCGATCACGCTCCCCGGCGCGTCGAACCGGTCGGGGCGGTGGCCGGTCGCGACCACATGCTCGCCGCGCCCGCGGAGCAGCGCGAAGCCCCAGTCCATCACATACACGCGGCCGTGGCTCGCGACCATGACGTTCTGCGGCGTGAGATCGCGGTGGATCACCCCGCGGCTGTGCGCGAACGACACCGCGTCGCAGACCTTCAGGAAGACGCGCAGCAGCTCCTCCAGCCGCTCGCCCGCGACCGGAGCCTCGCGCTCCTCGTCCAGGATCTCGTCCAGCGTCCTGCCGCTGACGAGCGTCATGATGAAGCGGGTCGGGCGTCCGCGTGCGTCCCGCAGGAGGTCGTGCACTGGCACGATATTTGGGTGATCGAGCTGGCCCATGACCTGCGCCTCCTCGACGAAGCGGGCCGTCAGCTCGGCGTCGGCCGGCTCGTGCATCTGCTTCACGGCGACGCGGCGCAGGATCTCCCGGTCGAAGACCCGGTGCACGGCACCTCGAGCGCCCACGCCGATCGTCCCCTCGTCCTCGAAGCGGTCCTTCTCCATGGCTCCCTCGGAGGTCGTTCAGCCCGGTTTCGTCGCGGACAGGATGCCGTACATCCAATGACCCCGCTCTCGCGCTTCGTACTGGCGGAGCGCCGCCCGCACGTTACCGTGCTGGACCGCGGACCGCATGCCGAGCACCCGCGCCGTCAGCGCGAAGGGATACGACACGCGCGCGATGCGGAAGAGACGGCGGAGCGAAGGCCGGACGCGCGCGGTGTAGTCCTCGACCTCCGCGTCACGGAGGCCGGCCTGGACGGCGTGCGCCCCGTGCTCCTCGGGCGTGTCCAGGTCCGGGATCGCCCAGCCGTCGAGCCACTCGCGGACGAGTCGCTCGCCGTCCGGACCGAGCGGACGCGCCGCGCGCATGTACTCGGCGACGATCAGCCGGCCGCCGGGACGGAGCACGTGCGCCGCCTCGCGATAGAAGGCGGCCTTGTCGGCGGCGTGGCAGAGGCTCTCGAGCGCCCAGACGGCGTCGAAGCTCGCGGCGCGGAACGGGACGGCGGTGTAGTCCGCGGCGAGAAAGACCGCGCGGCCGGGTGCGTCGCGTCCGGCCATCCGTCGCGCGATGGCGACCTGGCTCCGGACGGACGTGATCCCGACCGCCGTCGCGCCCGTGTGTCGCGCGAGCCAGAAGCTGCTCCCGCCGACGCCGCAGCCCGCGTCGAGCACACGCGAGCCCGCCCGCACGCCCGCGCGCCGCGCGAGCTGCCGGTTCGCGTTCTCGAGTGCGTCGGCGTGACGCCGCACCCCGGGTGCGTCGTAGTAGCCGAAGTGGAAGGCGAGGTTCCGGCGGTCGAGCCAGAGGCAGCGGTAATCGGCCCACGTCTCGTCGTAGTACCGCTCGACGGCGGAGCTGCCCCGGGCCGTCACGGGCCGGGCTCATACCCGTTGCCGTCGCGCGCTGTCAAAAGCGCAGGAGGTGGACGATAGCCCGGCCACGCTACGTCTACCGCTGGGGGAACGTGAGCGGGTCGCTCCAGCCGTTCGACGCCTCGCAGGCGAGGATGCTCGGCTTTCTCTTCGCGGGTCGGCGCGAGGCGCTGCAGGACCTCTGCAACCGCCACCTGAATCGCGATCCGTCCCGGCGCGTCCTGTTCGAGCCGTTCACGCACCACGTGCTCGTCACGTTCACCGACATCGCGTGGGTCAGCGCCACGAACCCGCCCTTCTGCAACTTCGGCCGCAACCCCGAGCACGAGCTGACGGCCTGGGTGCTCGTCAAGCGGCAGGGCGAGGTACTCCCGAAGCTCTTCCCCCCGTACTGCCTCCTCGACAATCCGCTCGCCGTGCAGCACGGGCGGGAGATATACGGCTTCCCGAAGGAGATGGCGCGCTTCCCCGCGTGGACGGACGACGAGCTCCGCGCGGAGGCCTACGCCTTCGACGAGTTCACGCCGACCACGATCGGGCAGTTCCGGCCGGTGCTGTCCGTCGAACGCGAGCGGTCGACGATCGGCGACGCCGTCGCCCGGGAGTTCGCCCACCCGCTCGAGCTGGTGGGCGAGGTGGTCCCCGAGCTCGCCGGGATGCTGCCCCGGTCGCTCTGGCCTCCGCACGGCCCCCTCGTCTTCCTCAAGCAGCTGCCGGATGCCGCGGACAGCACGTGCGCCTCGTACCAGGCGATCGTCGAGGCGGACCTCGCCCTCACCGCGCTCCGCTCCGTCGTCTGGCGGCCCGGCACCTTCCGGCTGACGCTCCCGCGCTGCGCGAGCCATCCGTTCGAGGACGACCTCGGCATCGCGAGCGGCGCGGAGGCGCTGCTCAACTTCTCCGTGGAGTTCGACTTCAACCTCGGGTCCGGAACCGAGCTCTGGCGGGCGGAGGTGCCCTGATGACGCGCGAGAAGATCGCGATCCTGGGTGGCGGCGTCGGCGGCATGACGGCCGCGTTCGCGCTCACGGAGGGCGAGAACAAGGACCGCTACGACGTGACCGTGTACCAGCTCGGCTGGCGCCTCGGCGGGAAGGGCGCGAGCGGACGGAACCCCGGCCCCGGCCGCGGCCAGCGCATCGAGGAGCACGGCCTGCACATCTGGTTCGGCTTCTACTACAACGCCTTCCCCCTCATGCGCCGCTGCTACGAGGAGCTCGAGGGCGACGCCGAGGCGTGGAAGAAGGCATTCGCGCCGCACTCCTACGTCGTGCTCGAGGAGGATCTCGCTGGCGGCTGGCGCCACCTTCCGATGTCGTTCCCGCCGAGGCCCGGAACGCTCCTCACACGGCGGGAGTACGTGCGGGAGCTCCTCCGCTGGATCCGCGAGGCGATCGCGCGCGGGCCGGCCCCGTTCGTCACCGAGGAGAGCTGGTTCGACCGCGCTTCGGCGCTCGTCCGCGACCTCGTGCACGGGCATCCCGGCCTCGACCTCCTGCACGACGCGATCGCCGAGGCCGAGCGGCTCGCCGCGGACCCGGCGGCGGCGCTCGCCGAGGCGGACGGCGCGCTCCACGGCCTCGTGGACGAGTTCCGCGGCTGGCTCGGCCAGCACGTCGCGGCGCTCGTCGACGCCCACGACGACGTCCGGCGCCTCTGGCTCGCCGTCGACCTCGCCGCGACCGTCGTCCGCGGCATGCTCTTCGACGGCGTGCTCGTGCACGCGGACGGGTTCGACCGCCTCGACGATCGCGACTTCCGGCAGTGGCTCACCAAACACGGTGCGTCGCCCGCGACCGTCGACTCGGCGTGGGTCCGCGCGTTCTACTCGCTCGCCTTCGCGTTCGTTAGGGGCGACGTCGACCGGCGCAGCATGGCCGCGGGAACCGTCCTCCGCGGGGCGCTCCGCATGCTCTTCGCCTACGACGGCTCGGTCATGTGGAAGATGCAGGGCGGCATGGGCGACGTGATCTTCGCGCCGCTCTACAAGGTGCTCCAGCAGCGGGGCGTGAAGTTCCGGTTCTTCCACCGCGTGCGCGCGCTGCATCTGTCGAGAGACCTCCGCACGATCGAGCGCATCACCCTCGGCCAGCAGCTGCGCGTGAAGGCCGGCGAGTATGCGCCGCTGGTGGAGGTCAAGGGACGTCCCTGCTGGCCGAGCGCGCCCGACTGGACGCAGCTCGACGACGAGCAGGTCGTCCGCCTGCGCGCGCTCGAGGCCGATCCGAAGGCGTACGTCAACCTCGAGTCGGTCTGGAGCTCGTGGGGGCCGGCCGAGGAGGACACGGTCGTCCTCGAGCGCGGAGGGGCCGGCGGCCTCGGCTTCGATCGGGTGGTGCTCGCGATCCCGCCGCCCGCGCTCCGGTCGATCTGCGCCGAGCTGATCGAGGTCGACGCCGACTGGCGCCGCATGGTCGACGAGGTGCAGACGGTGCGCACGCAGGCGTTCCAGCTCTGGCTGAACGTGCCGCTCGCGAGGCTCTGGACGCTCCCGAGCCCCGTGTCGGGTGCCTACGTCGAGCCGATCGACACGTGGGCCGACATGTCACACCTGCTTCCGCTGGAGAGCTGGCCGGAGGGGAGCGTGCATTTCCTCGCGTACTTCTGCGGCGCCATGCCGGAGTCCGGCGCCGAGCCGCCGTGGTTCCGCGATCCGAGCTTCCCGAAGGCGAAGAAGGCGGATGCGTTCGCCGCCATGCGCGAGCATCTCGAGCGTCACATGCAATACATGTGGCCAGGGTTCGACTGGAGCATGCTGCACGATCCGTCGGACGCCGCGGGCGCGGACCGCCTCGCCGCCCAGTACTGGGTCGCCAACGTCGAGCCGAGCGAGCGCTACGTCCTGTCCCTTCCCGGGACGACCGAGCTCCGGTTGCCGAAGGAGGAGAGGGGTTCGGGCTTCGAGAACCTCTACCTGGCCGGCGACTGGACGCGGAACGGGATCAACGCCGGCTGCGTCGAGGCGGCGGTGATGTCGGGCCTGCAGGCGTCACGCGCGATCAGCGGTCATCCCGCGACGATCGTCGGGGAAGCCGATCTCTGAGCCCGCGAGCTCGCGGAGGATCTCGTCCGCGCGCGCGAGGTGCCACGGTCCCGCGGCGTCGCCGTCCGTCGCGTGCCGCGCGATCTCGCGGTGGGCGAGCGCCAGGTCGTGCGGCATGTCGAGACGCCTCGCCCAGGCGAGCGCCCGCCGCCACGCCGCGCGCGCGCCGCGCGGTTTCCCCGAGAGCCAGCGGTGCAGCCCCTCCCAGACGGCCGCCTGCGGCCGCCCGATCCTGAACCGGCGCGCAAACGCGCGGAGCTCCGCGACCGCGTGCGTCGCCATCTCCCGGCACGCCTCGGCGTCGCCGCCGGGACGGTATCCGAGCTCCCACAGCCGGAGGCTCACCTCGGCCAGCGTGGTCCGGCC
>CAZLYE010000283.1:0-7262 GCA_964562865.1 uncultured Binatia bacterium (SeqCode)
CCCCGGCCCGACGCTCTACGGGCTCTGCGGCAGCCCGGCCTTCCACGACGTCACGTCGGGCTCGAACGGAGCGTACGTCGCCGGACCAGGCTACGATCAGGTGACCGGGCTCGGCAGCCCGGACGTCGCCGCGCTGCTCTCGGGCTTCTGATCCCGCCGACGCTCGAGGCGTTCCGGCGAGGAGGTGTCAGCCCGTGGTGGTGGCCGAGGTGCCGAGGTCCTGCGTCATCACCTGCTCGATGATGTCGAGCACCTGCGAACGGACGTCCGTCGCGGACGACGCGCCCTGGCTCGCGCCCGCGACCTGGGACGGGTCGCTCTGCTGCTGGTAGGCCGCCGCGCCGTGGTGATGGTGCCCGTGGTGGTGATGCGGCCGGATCTGCGACAGGTCACCCGTCTGCGCGGCCTGCTGGAACTTGCTGGCCAGGTCGTTCAGCACCTGCCCCTGACTGCCGCCTTCCTGCTGGGCCGCCGCCTGGAGCTTGTCCGCGATGTCCGTGAGGACGGTCTTCAGCTCGCCCGGATTGGTCAGCTGGAGCTGCTGGAGCTGGCCGAGGACCTGCGCCAGCGGGGACAGCGAGGCCGAGGCGCCCGTACCGTCGTCGCCGGTCGCACCCGCGCCGGGCGCGGCGCAGGTCTTGCCCATGGCCGGATTCAGCGACGCGACCTGATTCATCTTCGGATCGATACTGGAAACACTCATCGGAGAACCTCCCGTTCGACTGCCGGCGACGCGGCCTGCGATCACGGCACAGGACGTCGTCTCTCCGGTCATGGAGCACCGTAGCAAGGTCGGTTCCCACGAACGGCCATGGCATGGCGCGGACGGCGCATTGCGCGCGGCGGCAGGAACTACCGCCCGCGGAGCGGATTGCCGGCCGATCCGCTCCGGGACGGGCCGGATCTTTCGCCCCGCACCACGAGCGCGTAGAAGTCGATCGTGCGGTGCAGGGGGTGCGGCAAGGAGAACCGCGCGGACGCGAGCTTCTGCCGCGGCTGCGGGGCTCCGCTGGCGCGCGCGTGTCCCGGCTGCGGGAGCGAGCTGCCCGACGACGGAGCCTTCTGCGACCGCTGCGGTACGCGCGTCGAGGCGCCGGCCGCCCCCTCCCCCGCCCCGGCGAGCTACACGCCGGCGCATCTCGCGGCCCGCATCCGGGCCACCCGCGCCGCGCTCGAGGGCGAGCGCAAGGTCGTCACGGTGCTCTTCGCCGACGTCGTGGAGTCCACCACCATCGCGGAGCGCGTCGATCCCGAGGAGATGCGCACGCTCATGGACCGGTGCTTCGGGTACATGCTCGAGGAGGTCCACCGCTGCGAGGGGACGGTCATCCAGTTCACCGGCGACGGCATCATGGCGCTGTTCGGCGCGCCGCTCGCGCTGGAGGACGCGCCCCGCCGCGCCGTCGTGTCGGCGCTCGCGATCCAGCGCACGCTCGCGCGCTGCCGCGAGGAGCTCCGCGGCGCGCGGCAGGTGGACCTGCAGGTCCGCATCGGCGTGCACACGGGCCTCGTCGTCGTCGGCAGGATCGGCAACGACCTCCGCATGGAGTACACGGCGATCGGCGACACGACGAACCTGGCGGCACGCCTGCAGACGCTCGCGGCGCCGGGGAGCGTCCTCATCTCGGAGGCGACCCACCGGCTGGCCGGTGCGTTCCTCGAGACCCGCGATCTCGGCTTCCAGCGCGTGAAGGGCAAGGCGGAGCCGGTCCACGTGTACGAGGTGCTCGCGGAGCGCGCGTCGCAGACGCGAATCGACGCGCTCGCCGACGTCGGCCTCACACCGCTCGCCGGCCGCGAGCGCGAGCTCGCGGCGCTCCGGGAGGCCTTCGACCAGGCGCACGCCCGGCGGGGGCAGGTGCTGTTCCTGGTCGGTGAGGCCGGGATCGGGAAGTCACGGCTCCTCTACGAGTTCCGGCGCGGGCTCGCCGGCACACCGCACCTCTGGATGGAGGGTCGCTGCGCCTCGAACGGGGTGTCGACCGCGTTTCTCCCGCTGGTCGACGCGCTCCAGCGCACGCTCGGGATCGTCGATCGCGACGACGAAGCGGTGGCGCTCGCCAAGATCGACGCGGCCGTGCCGGACGATCTCGCGTGGGCGCGCCCGCTCGTGCGCCTGCTCCTGTCCCTCCCGGCGGGCGATCCCGCGGTCGAGCGGCTCGACGCCGTCACGCGCCGGAGCGAGACGTTCCGCGCGCTGAAGGCGCTCAACCTGCGTGCCGCCGAGACCCAGCCCGTCGTGGTGGTGGTCGAGGACGTGCACTGGGTCGATCCGGCGTCGGAGGAGTATCTCGGCTTCCTCGCCGACTCGATTCCGGCGGCCCGGGTGCTCCTGATCCTCACCCACCGGCCGGGGTACAGCCACGCGTTCGGCGACCGGAGCTACCACCGGCGCATCGCGCTCGACGCGCTCTCGGCCCCCCACATGGCCGGCATGGCGGAGGCGATCCTCGGGGCCGAGGGACTGCCCGCGCCGCTCCGCGAGCTGATCGTGAACAAGGCCGAGGGCAACCCGCTGTTCGTCGAGGAGGTCACGAAGTCCCTCCTCGAGGAGGGCGCGATCCGGCGCGAGGAGGCCGGCGTCGTGCTCGTGCGGCCGCTCTCCGAGACGGCTGTGCCCGACAGCATCCAGGGCGTGCTGATGGCGCGGCTCGACCGCCTCGCCGACGAGCCCAAGCGCGCGCTGCAGATGGCGTCGGTCATCGGACGCGAGTTCGCGCTGCGCCTCCTCGTCCGGGTGAGCGACGTCGGCGAGGTCTCGGACCTCGTCTCGGAGCTGCGCGGCCTGGAGCTCATCTACGAGAAGGCCGCACACCCCGAGCTCGCCTACATGTTCAAGCACGCCCTGACCCACGAGGTGGCGTACGAGAGCCTGCTCGTCCAGCGCCGCAAGGAGCTCCACCGCACGATCGGCCTCGCCATCGAGGAGCTCTACCCCGAGCGCCTCGCGGAGCATTACGAGACGCTGGCGCACCACTTCTCGCGCGGCGAGGACTGGCCGCGGGCGATCGAGTACCACACGCGCGCCGCGGAGAAGGCGCTCGGCGCGTACGCGACGCGCGCGGTGATCGACCATTGCCGCGCCGGGCTCGCGATCCACGAGCGGCTGGGCGACGCCGCGCCGGCCGCCCGGCGCCAGGCCCTCGAGGAGATGCTCGGCGCCGCTTCC
This sequence comes from uncultured Binatia bacterium (SeqCode), assembly GCA_964562865.1. Lineage (GTDB taxonomy): Bacteria > Desulfobacterota > Binatia > DP-6 > DP-6 > CAZLYE01. Next base: position 3,170 of record CAZLYE010000283.1, read on the forward strand.
TTCTACACGAGCGCGTTCGTGGCGGCCGGCGAGGCGTACACCCGCGCGGCGGCGCTCGCGCCGAGCCCCGAGGGGCGGGCACGGGCGCTCGTGCGTGCCGCCGAGAGCTTCACCTGGGGGCACCGCTACGACACCTCGACGCGGTCGCTCGCCGAGGCGGTGCGGATCGCGCGGGCACACGGGCTCACCGCGGTGCAGTCTCTCGCCCTGGCGCAGGAGGCGTTCCAGGGCGTCGTCACGACGGGTGAGTTCGCCCGCTTCGGCCCGCTCCTCGACGAGGCCATCCGGGCCGGCACGGAAGCGAGCAGCGAGGAGGCCCTCGCGGTCGCGCGCACCTATCTCTTCCAGGCGAGCGACTGGCTCGGTCGATACGGCGACGCGGTCACCCTGTGCGAGCAGGTCATCGAAGCCGGGCGGCGGCTCCGGCTCCCGAGCCTGGTCATCTTTGCGGAATGGTTCCGCGCGAAGTCGACGTCCTGCCTCGGCGACTACGGGGGCGCGCTCGCCGCGCTACGCCGCGCGACCGACCTCTGCGAGCGCATCGGCGACCGGGCATGGCGGACCCGACTCCTCAACACGACGGGCTGGGCGCTCACCGAGATCGGCGCGCACCACGAGGCCCGGGACTACAACGAGCGGGCGGCGGCTCTCGCGCACGAGGTCGGCGACCCCGAGATCATCGCGAACGCCGAGATCAACCTCGCGCTGAATCACGTGACGGCCGGCGCGGTCGACGCGGCCAGTGGCTACCTCCAGCCGCTCCACCGCCAGGCGAGCGGCGGCGATCCCTGGATGCGCTGGCGCTGGGGCATGCACGTGGAGGATGCGCTCGGGCGCCTCGCCCTCGCCCGGCGGGAGCCGGCCGCCGCGCTCGCCCACGGCGACGTGGAGCTCGTGGCCGCCAGCCGGCACGGCGCGCGCAAGATCGAGGCCCGGGCGCACGAGCTGCGGGCACGGGCGCTCCTCACGCTCGAGCGCGTCGACGACGCGGCGGCCGCGGCTGCCGCCGCCCTCGACGTCGCAACCGCGATCGCGTACCCGACCGGCCAGTGGCGCGCGCTCACGGTCGCCGCCGAAGCCGATCAGCGCCGCGGGCGTCGTGAGGCGGCTGCCGTGGCCGCGACGCGGGTCGAGAAGCTGGTCGCGGGCCTCGCCGCCTCCCTGCCCGACGACGCGCTCCGCCGCGCGCTCCATGTGGCGGCCGGCGTCACGGGGGACTGACCCGCCGCGCCGTTCCCCGACGCGCGTCTACCGGCTCGGCGGCGACGGGATGTGCATCGTGCGCCAGTCGCAGTCCTGGAGCGCCCACCGCACCACCGTGCCGTAGCGATCGGTCGTGAACGACTGCCGGCACGTCTGGGACCCGGTCGGTCCGATCTCGTAGCTCTCCCACGTGAGGATCGAGCCGCCGCCCGGGGCCCGGTGCCGCGTGGTCGGGGCACCCCACGTCCGCACCAGCTCGCCGTAGGGGTGACCCACCCAGGCGTTCATCCGGCGCCCGTAGCAGCCCGCCGCGACGAGACACGAAAAGACGAGGATGAGCCGTCTCACGTGTGAACCTCCCGCCTCGAATATCGGCCGATCCGGGCGCGTCCATGAGATCTCGTGCGCCGGCTCGTCCTCCCTGTAGCGTCGCATGGCGGCCCGCGTGGATTCTGGGTTGACTCCGGGCGTCGCTCCGGGGCAAAGGCGCACGACATGATCCGGACGGAGCGCGAGGCCTGGCTCGTCGTCGGCACGCTCTTCACGACGCTCTTCTTCGTCTTCGGCGCCGGCTACAACACGGCGGGCGTGTTCGTCACGCCGCTCGTGGCCCAGTTCGGCTGGAGCCGGGCGCAGGTCTCGCTCCTCCAGACCGCGCTCGCGCTGGCGGCGGGCGTGGTCGTGCCGGCGGTCGGCCTCCTCCTCGACCGGCTCGAGGCGCGCGGCGTCATCGCGGTCGGCGCGCTGCTCGCCGGCGCGGGGTTCCTCCTCGCGAGCCGGACCGGGACGTTCGCGCTCATGCTGACCGCCTACGTGCTCGTCGGCGCCGGCCTCGGCGCGGCGACGCTGCTGCCCTGCTCGCTCGTGGTCGCGAACTGGTTCGGCGCGCGGCGCGGGCTCGCGCTCGGGATCACGATGGGCGGCACGTCGCTCGGCGGCATGACGATGACGCTCGTCGCGAGCCGCGTCATGGCCCGGGCCGGCTGGCGCGCGGCGTACCTGGCGCTCGCGCTCCCGATGCTCGTGGTCGTGGTCCCCGTCGTGCTCGCGACCGTCAGGACGCGGCCGCGCGGCGTCGCCACCGTGTCCGCCTCCGCGGACGCGCTCCCCGGCCTCGAGGTCGGGGCCGCGCTCCGCGCGCGCTCGTTCTGGTTCGTCGGGCTGGCGCAGTTCTTCTTCGCGTTCGCCGTCTCGGGGACGGGCTTGCATGCGATCCCGTACTTCATCGAGCTCGGCTACACACCGTCGGGCGCCGCGCAGCTCGCGAGCCTGGTGCTCGGGGTCGCCGGCCTCGGGAAGCTCGCGATGGGCGCGCTCGCCGACCGCATCGGCGGGCGCCGCGCGCTCGTGGTCGACTTCGTCCTCTGCGCTGGCGGGATGACGTGCCTGCTCTTCGCCGGGAACACGCTCGGGGCGGCGGGTTTCGTCGCCGCCTACGGGCTCGCGGTCGGCGCGCCGCTGACGCTGATCCCGATGGTGCTGGCCGAATCGCTCGGCCTGAGACGCTTCGGCTCGATCTCCGGTCTGACGGGGCTCTTCAACATTCTCGGCGCCGCCACGGGGCCGGTCGTCACGGGACGCTTCTTCGACGCGAGCGGGAGCTACGTGACGCCGTTCGGCGTGTTCATCGTCGCCCTCCTGCTGGGCGCCGCTGTCGCGTCGGGCTGCGTGCCGTTCGAGGCCGCCGAGACGCGCCCGGGAGGGGTTCCGGCGCCGGCGTAGGATCGATGGTGCCGCCGCCCATCACGCTCTTCATCCAGCCCGGCTTCCAGGTCGAGGGCCGACCGCGCTGCTTCTCCGGCACCCCGTTCGCCATCAAGGTGGAGCGCTGCCTCCGCTACAAGCGGCTCCCCTTCGACGTCCGCGAGGTGGGCTGGCTCGAGCGTGCGACGCTGCTGCCGACGATCAGTCGCTCGGGGAAGCTCCCGGTGCTCCGCTACGGCGACCAGCTGATCGAGGACTCGACCGTCATCGCGTACTGGATCGAGGAGCGACATCCGGAGCCGGCGCTCGTCCCCTCCGACCCGGCAGCGCGCGCGCGTATGCACTTCCTCGAGGAATGGGCCGACGAGGTCCTCTACTGGTACGGCATCTACGAGGCGGCGCGGTTCGGCGGGTTCGACGTGCAGACCGAGGCGTACTTCCGCGATCTCCCCGAGCCCGTCCGCCACGCCGTTGCGGAGCGCATGCGCGCGTCGGTCGCGGAGAACCTCGACCGCCAGGGGATCGGGCGCTATCCGAAGGACAAGGTCATGGCCGACATCCGGCGGGGGCTCGACGCGCTCGCCGCGCTGGTGACGGCCGCGGCGTTCGTCACCGGCCCGACGCTCACGCTCGCCGACGTCGCGCTGTTCGGCCAGCTCCACCGCCGGATGGCCGGCACGCATCCCTGGCTCGAGCAGGAGGTGGCGGCGCGGCCCGCGCTCGGGACGTGGCTCCGGCGCGTCGACGCGATCACGGGCGGCGCCGCCGCGGACGCGTGACTCAGGCGGACAGCGTCGGCCGGACCGGCGTCTGCGCGGCGACGCGCGCCGCCGGGACCGTCCTCGCGCACGCGCGCTCGTAGACGCCGACGTACGCCGCCGTCATCGACTGCACCGTGAAGCGCCGCTCGAAGTCGGTGCGACACGTGGCGCGGTCGAGCGCGGCGATCCGCGCGACGCCCGCGACCATCTCGTCCTCGGTCTCGCAGAGGACCCCGGTCTCGCCGTCCGTGACGATCTCGGGGACGGAGCCCCGGCGACGCGCGATCACGGGCGTGCCGCAGGCGAGCGCCTCGATCAGCACCATCCCGAACGGCTCCGGCCAGTCGATCGGGAAGAGGAGCGCCAGCGCGTCGCCGAGGAGCGCCGCCTTCTCGTGGTCGTCGACCTCGCCGAGGAACTCGACG
>CAZLYE010000284.1:0-10878 GCA_964562865.1 uncultured Binatia bacterium (SeqCode)
TCCACGAGTACGTCACGGCACTCTATCGGCGCTTCGGCGTCCGGAGCCCGCGCCGAGCTCGTGGCCCACATCATCCGACGCACCCCGGGCGACCAGTGGCGGCGCCTGACCCCGTGGACGATGTGACGCGCCTCACTCAGAGTGCGTTCAGGAACGCGACGAGATCGCTCTCCTGCTGCCGGGTGAGCCCGATGGCGAACCGCGCGTTGTAGAAGTCCACCACCGCCCCGAGGTCCGCCGCCGAGCCGTTGTGGAAGTACGGCGCCCGCCCCGCGAGCCCGCGCAGGATCGGCCCCTTCGTCTTCCCGATGTCCGTCCACTTCCCGCTCAGCATGGCCTTCCCGGGATCCGTCACCGCCACCGTCGCCCCGGTCCCGGTCTGCTGGAGCGTGTAGACGGGCAGGTTCGCGACGTCGAGGAGATCGTTCGGCGACCCGTCGTTGTTCACCGGCTGCGCCATCGTGACGCCGATGTTGATCGGCAGGGACGTCGAGTGGTTCCCGACGTTCGGGTTGTCGTGGCAGACGGCGCAGCCGCCGACGATGTCCTGCCCGGCCAGCGGATCGGCGGGATTGTAGAGCGGATCACTCGGCACGCTGTTGAGCCCGGGCACATCGTGGATGACGAAGATCGTGTTGTTGAAGATCGCCTCCCCGCGTCCTATCGCCTGCTCGGCGGGGCGCAGGAAGCGGTCGCCGCGACTCGTCGGCTCCCAGGCGGCGAAGATGGTGAAGTCGGCGTTCGTGAAGCCGGGCTTCAGCGGGTCGTTCACGCCGATGGCGAAGGCCGGGACCACCGTGTCCTGCAGGTAGTCGGGCCCCCCGTGCGCCCCGGCGGCGTCGAGGAGCACGGGGAAGAAGCTCCGCGGCGGCTTGACGAGCAGCTGCGCGGTGGAGAGGGTCGTCTCGAAGGCGACGATGTCCGCCTCTGCCGGCGTGCCCGCGATCGCCGCGCCCTGCGCGTGACCGGTGGTTGCGCCGTTGGCCTGGTCGGCCAGATCGAAGAGGAGCGGCCCCGTGTCCTGGAAACCCGCCTGCGTCGTCAGTGCCTCGAGCGTCTCGCGGCCGTCCCACATGATGGCGGAGTCGAAGACCAGGTTGGTCGACGGCAGCGGGCGCCGGAAGAGGAACAGCTCTCCGTCCACGCCCGGCGACCCCGGCCCGATGGCGCAGTTCTTCGGGTTGGTTGCCGCCGCCAGCGTGAAGCCGGCGGTGGCGGGAATGCCGAGCTGGATGCGGATGAGCCCGTAGTCGAGGACCTCGGACGAGAGGGCTCGGTTCGGGCCCTGCGACGGGCTGGTCGGCGGACAGTCGGAGCCGTCGTTGGGGGTGAAGAGGGGATCGGTGGAGGCCAGTGCCCGCGCGTGCGCCGGGCTGAAGCTCCAGCCGTTCTCCACGACGTGGCACGTCCCGCAGGTGCGCCCGTTGGTCCCCAGGTTCGCGAAGAAGCCGTTGGTGTCCCCGGTGTCGAACGCGCTCGTCGACGCGCTCGCCAGCGCCCCGGCCCCGTCCCGCGTCACCCGCAGCGCTTCCGCGCAGAATGCACGGGGCACGGGGACGACGAGGAGTGCCAGGACGATGATCGCAGACCTGATGAGCAACGTACGAGACATCGTGACTCCTCCTTCGTTCCGTGGTCCTCGCACGGGGCGATCATCGGTCACGTCGCGAGTCGGCGGCAACTCCTCTGAACAGAGGGATGCGCGACCGTCGCATGCGGGATGCTCTGCTCGACGCGGCCGTCAGCCGACGACCGCCGGCATCCACCTCGCCCGCCGCCGCGCCCGGCGCTCGCTCTCCGACTCACCCTCGTATGACACTGAGTCCGCCTCTCTGACGAAGCCGTCGGCCGCGTCCAGCACGTTCACGTTCACCGTCGCCCACGACGTGTCGCCCTCCGTCAGGACCGCGGCGACGTAGACCCCGCAGCGCGCGCAGACGATGAAGTCCGCGGTCCGGAGCCCGAAGCGGTAGCGGAGGACGGCCTCCGGCTCGCGCACCGCGATCTCGACGCGCCCGTCCGGATCCGACGTGGCGCGCGCGCCGTGCTTCCGGCAGAAGGAGCACGAGCAGGCCCGGAGCGGCAGCCGATCGGGCGCGACCGCGGTCTCGAGCCGTACGGCGACGTTCCCGCAGTGGCAGCGTCCCGAGAGCGTCACCCCGGCGCGTACCGCGGTCGCTCGTCGCGGCCCTCCGTCATCACCTTCCGCCAGTAGCCCCACGGGAAGTGCACCAGCTCGAGCTTCATCCCGTCGGGGTCCGCGAAGAAGACGGCGTAGTAGCCGGGCCCGTACTTCGGGTACTCGGCGGGTGCGTCGAGCACGGTCAGTCCCTCGCGTACGAGGAAGTCGTGGAAGCGGTCGACGTCCGCGCGGCTCTGCGCGCGCAGCGCGAGATGGTGGAAGCCGGGTCGCCGGCGCGAGTGCGCGACGCCCTTCTCCCCCGCTGCGGCCTCGTAGAGGCCGATGCTCACGTGCGCGTTCGCCCAGTTGACGTCGTGGTCCGGGCTCTCGATCGCGATCCGCCGGAAGCCGAGCGCGCCGAGCACCTTCTCGTAGAACGCGATCGACGCGTGGAGGTCGCGGACCGTCAGGTCGACGTGGTCGAGCCCGAGCACGTCGATCATTTCCTGCCGCGCTTTCCCCGCGGACCCGAGCCGTAGTCTCCGAACGGGTCGTCGCGGTCCCTCACGGCCTGGCGAAATCCCACCTTCTGCGCGCGCGCCACGAAGTCGAGCCCCTCCTGCGTGTGACGTGCGATGCCGTCGAAGAGCGAGCCGAGGAGCCGGCTCGACCCGAGGCCCATGTTCTCGGCGGTCTGGTTGCAGAGGAGCTTCAGCATGACGAGCTGGTTCACCGGGACCTGCGCCATGCGTCGCGCGAACGCGAGCGCGTGGGCCTGGAGGCGATCGTCCGGCACCGTCTCGAGGATGAGCCCGATGCGCGCGGCCTCCGGCGCGGGGATCTCGTCACCGGTGAGCAGCCACCGCTTCGCGCGCTCGAGGCCCATCCGGTAGACCCACATCGCGGTCGTCGGCGTGCCCCACACCCGCGACGGCGGGTACCCGAACGACGCGCCCTCGCCCGCGATCACGATGTCGGCGCAGAGGACCATGTCGGTGCCGCCGCCGATGCACCAGCCCTGCACCGCGGCGATGGTCGGCTTCGCCGCGTACCAGAGCTTCATGTAGGTGTCGACGAAGCGCCCGATCATGCGGACGTCGGCGACGGAGTCCCAGACGCGCGTGCGTCCCTCCTCACCTGCCTGCGCGGCCGTCGACCAGTCGAGGCCGTAGCCCGCACAGAACGCCGGCCCCTCGGCGCGCAGCAGGATCACGCGGACGTCGGGGTCGGCGTCCGCGTCGTCGATCGCGGCGGCGAGCTCGTCGCGGAGCGCGGGCGTGATCGTGTTGTACTCGGCCGGCCGGCAGAGGACGAGCGACCGGACGCCGGCGTCGGTCTCGGTTCTGAGGGTCTTCATTCCACCTTGCCGTGGCGGCCGGCACCGCCCGCGAAGCGCTCCGCGCCCGCCCGCGTCTCGCCCGACTCGATGACGGCCCTGCCCCGCCGGAACTCGTTCAGCGTGGCGGCCTCCAGCGACATCGACCACTGCTCGTACGACGAGAGCCGGTCGGCGCGGAGGCACCGCTGCGGGAAGCGTGCGAGCTGGTGCGCCATCTCGACGGCGACGGCACGCGTCTCACCGCGCTCGACCAGCCGGTTGACGAGCCCCATCCGGACCGCCTCGTCGCCCGAGACGCCGCGCCCGGTGAGGATCAGGTCGAGCGCGTGGCTGTGGCCGATGAGGCGCGGGAGGCGCACCGTCCCGAGGTCGATGAGCGGCACGCCCCAGCGACGGCAGTAGACGCCGAAGACCGCGTCGCGCGCCGCCACGCGGAGGTCGCACCAGATCGCGAGCTCGAGCCCGCCCGCGACCGCGTGACCCTCTACGGCGGCGATGGTCGGCTTCTCGAGGAGCATGCGGGAGACACCCATCGGCGCGCCGTCCATCTGCTCGCCGAAGCGACGCCGGGTCCCGGAGGCGACCGCCTTCAGGTCCGCCCCCGCGCAGAAGGCCCCGCCCGCCCCCGTCAGGACCGCGACCGCGAGCTTCTCGTCGGCGCCGAACCGGGTGAAGGCGTCGACCAGGAGGGCGGCCGTCTCGTCGTCGACCGCGTTCCTGACCTCCGGGCGGTTGATGGTGACCACGGCGACGTCACCATCCGTTTCGAATATGACCTTGCTCACTTTCGTCCTCCCTCTGGCAGGCGCCTACCGCCTCCTCTATAAGAGGCGCCGCCTTCACGCGAGATCGTGATGTACGAGCGGTTCTTCGGGCTCGCCGACGCGCCCTTCCGGCTGACGCCGGACCCACGCTACCTGTTCCTCTCCCCCAAGCACGCCGAGGCACTTGCGCACCTGAAGCTCGGCCTCCAGGAGTCGAGCGGGTTCGTCTGCATCACGGGCGACGTCGGCACCGGGAAGACGACCCTTCTCCGGGCGTTCCTCACGTCGCTCGGGCCGGACGTGGCGAGCGCGTACGTCTTCAACCCGCCGCTCTCGGCGGTCGAGCTGTTGAAGACGATCAACGCCGAGCTGGGCCTCCGGTCGGACACCGGGAGTCGGAAGAAGCTCGTCGACGCGCTCAACGTGCACCTCCTGGCGCAGCGCGAGGCGGGCCGGCGGTCGATCGTCGTGATCGACGAGGCGCAGGCCCTGCCGATCGACGTGCTCGAGCAGCTCCGGCTCCTCTCGAACCTGGAGACGACGACCGAGAAGCTCCTCCGGATCGTCCTCGTGGGGCAGCCGCAGCTCCGCACCCTCCTCCTCCACCCCGACCTCCTGCAGCTGAACCAGCGGATCACGCTCCGCTGGCACATGGGCCCGCTCTCCTACCCGGAGACTGCCGCGTACATGCGGCACCGGCTCGCGGTGGCGGGTGCGGGGACCAAGCCGCCGGTCTTCACGCGCTCGGCGGTCCGTCTCCTGCACCGGAACTCGGGCGGCGTCCCGCGGCTCATCAACATGATGGCGCATCGCGCGATGCTCGCGGCGTTTGCCGCCGACCGCCGGGTGGTGAAGGCGCGATCCGTGCGGCAGGCGTGCCGCGAGATCGATGCGCTCCCCCTCGCGGCGCCGCCCACGCGCCCGACGCGGCGCGCGGCGTGGGCGATGGTCGGCGTGGGGGCGTGCCTCGGGGTGATCGCGCTCGGCGCGGGACGCCTCGGCTGGCGGGTCGACGACCTCGTGCCGGCCGAGCACACGGCACGCGAGGACGTCGCGGCCGCCGCGATCGACACGGCAGCGGTGCACGCGGCCGCGGACGTGCCCGCTGCGCCCGAGCCCGCCCACGAGCCCGCGCCGCCCGACGGCCCGCCGCCCGCGGACGCGGCACCGCCCGCCGAGGCGCCACCCCCGCCCGAGGCCGCGGCGCCCGAGCCCCCGCCGCAGGTTCCCGTCGAGGCGCGTCTGGCGGACCTCGACGCCGCCGCCAGCCTCCGGGCGGCGGTGGGGTCCCTCCTCACCGCCTGGCACGCCGCGCCGCTCGCAGCGGGCGAGCCGACGGCCGTCACCGACCTTTCCGCCATCGCGCAGCGCCGGGGGCTCGAGTACCTGCCGCTGGTCGGGAACGCGAGCATGCTGCGGCTCCTCGACCTCCCCGCGATCCTCGAGCTCCACGTGCCGCACGCCGACCAGCCGCGCTACGCGGTGCTGACCGGAATGTCCGGGTCGAGCCCGACGCTAGTCGTCGGCGGCGAGACCACCACGGTCGATGCCTCCGTGCTCGACCGCTACTGGTTCGGGACGGCCCACATCCTCGCCCGCGACTTCGAGGGGCTCGGCCCCGCCTTCGGGCACGAGGAGCACGGCGAGCGCGTCGCCCGGCTCCAGACCCTCCTCCGACGCGTCGGCGTCTATGCCGGCGCCGACACCGGACGGTTCGATGCGGGCACCACGGCCGCGCTCATCGGGTTCCAGCGCTCGCGCTTCCTCGTACCCGACGGCCGGGTCGGCCGGTTCACACGCATCGTGCTCTACGCAGCCGCGGGCGGCTATCAGCGGCCGACGCTCGGGTCGCCCTCGTGAGCTCGATCCTCGACGCGCTCCGGAAGGTCGAGGCCGCCGCCCAGCCCCCGGTCCCGGCACCACCCGGCGGCGGGCGCGAGCGTCGCTGGAGCGTCCAGCTCGTGCTCGGCGCCGTCGCCCTGGCGTTCGGGATGGGCGCCGGGGTCGCGGTGTGGGTCGGGCGCCGCGCCAGGCCGGCGCCGGCGAAGCCGGTCGAGGCGGCGGCCGTCCAGGCGCCCCGGGCTCCGGCGCCCGAGGCGTCAGCGCCCGAGTCACCCGCCGCCCCTGCTCCTCCGGCGGAGAAGATCCCGACGCCAACTCCTGCGCCGCCGTCGCCGCCTGCTGTGACGGCCGCGCCGTCCCCGGCGGCGCCCGTGGCTCCGGCGGCACCCGTCGCCCCGGCGACGGCCGAGGCCACGCCGACACCGCCCACGCCCGACGCCGTCGCGGCCGCGCCACCCGTGCCGGCCCCCACGCTTCCCGTCGCCCCGCCGGCACCCGCGCCGGCCGCCGGTGAGATGGAGGCCGAACCGCCCCGCGGGCGGGTCGCGACCGCCCCCTCGGCGCCCGTCGTCCCGAGCCGCACGGAGCCGCACGACACCCCGCCCGCAGCCGCGGCCCCCGACGACGTCGCACCCGAGGCCGGGCAGCCGGCGCCTCCACCGCCCGCGCCCCCGGCGCAAGGCGACGTCCTCCCATCCCTCCCCGCGGGCGCGCCGCACGTCCTGGTGAACGTCCTCCTCTACTCGCCGGTGGCCGAGCGCCGGACGGTGTCGCTCACGGTCGACGGCGGAAACATGGTGACGCTCCGCGAGGGAGAGAGCGAGGGCAACATCGAGGTCGCCCGCATCCTCCCCGAGCGGATCCACGTGCGCTACGAGGGACGGCTCTTCGCGGTCGACGCGCGCCCCAACTGATTCAAGCGGACTTCCGGGCCGCGAACCGCAGTCGCACGTAGTCCGCCGTCCACCGGCCCTCGGCGTCGCACAGCGCGGGCCGCAGGACCTCGCGCGCCTCGTCCACGAGACGTTGCGGATCGCGCGCCGCGGCGAGGAAGGTCTGCGCGAACGTCCCGAGCCAGTCCCCGATGTCGCCCGGCAGGGGCGTCGGGCGCGGGATCAGCGCGATCCAGCCGACCGCGAACCCGCCCGCCTCGAGGCGCGCGCGGTACTGATCGTCGCCCGGGAAGTACCAGGGCTGGACCGCGCCGGCGTCCACGCCCTGGCGCTCGAGCCCGGCGCGCAGGGCGGCGACGATCCGTCCGACGCAGCCGCGCCCGCCGAGCTCGCCGACGAACCGCCCGCCGGGCACGAGCGACCTCCAAACGCCCGCAATAGCGGCGTCGGGGTCGGTCATCCAGTGGAGGGCGGCGTTGCTGAAGACCGCGTCGAACTCCGCCTCGAAGGCGAGCCGCTGCCCATCGGCGACGCGCGCGTCGATCCCCCGCCCGCGCGCCGCCGCGACCTGCTCCGGGCTCCCGTCGACGCCGATCACCCGGCAGCCGCGGGCGACGAGCTCCGCCGTGAGCGCCCCGTCGCCGCAGCCGAGATCGAGCACGCGCTCGCCGGCCACGGGCGCGAGCAGCTCGAGCACCGGCGCGCCGAGGTCGGACACGAAGCGCGCCGTCCGCGCGTAGCGCTCCGGGTCCCAGTTCTGGGCTATGGCCGCGCCTCGAGCACCATGTTGAAGGGCGTCGCCGTCGCGCGCCGGAAGCGGCGGAAGCCGCCCGCGGTCACCACCTCGCGGAGACGCGCCTCGCCTGCCTGCGCGCCGAGCGCCAGCCCCACCTCCTGCGCGAGCGACGCCGGCGTGCAGATCATCGTCGACGCCGAGTAGAACATGCGGCCGATCGGGTTCAGGTTCTCCTCGACACGGTCGTCCGCGAAGGGCTCGACGATCATCCACGTCCCGTCCGGGGCGAGCGTACCGTGGACGTGCCGGGCCGCGCCGACCGGGTCTCCCATGTCGTGCAGGCAGTCGAAGAACGCCACGAGGTCGTAGCCGGTGCCGGGAAAGCTCTTCGACGCCGCCACCTCGAACCGTACCCGGTCGGCCACGCCCGCGCGGGACGCCGCCTTCCGCGCCCACGAGATGGACGGCTCGTGGTAGTCGAAGCCGATGAACCTCGAGCTCGGATAGGACTGCGCCAGGAGGATCGTCGACGCGCCGTGCCCGCAGCCGACGTCGGCGACCTGCGCGCCGCGGCGCAGCTTCTGCTCCACGTCGTCGAGCGCGGGGATCCACGACGCCACCAGGTTCGCCGCGTAGCTCGGGCGGAAGAAGCGCTCCGTGCCCTCGAAGAGTCCCGGGTCGTGCTCGTGCCAGCCGACGCCCTTCCCGCTGCGGAACGCGTCGGCCACCTTGCCCTCGTCCTTCATGGCGGCGGCGATCACCTGGAAGGCCCCGGGGAGGAACGTCGGGCTCGTCTCGTCGGCGAGACAGAACGCCTGCTCGGGCGGCAGCGTGTACGCGCGGCGCGCGGGGTCGTAGGTGAGGTAGCCCGCCGCCGCCTGCGCGGCGAGCCACTCGCGCACGTAGCGCTCGGCCGTCCCCGTCCGCGTCGCGAGCTCGGTGGACGTGAGCGGGCCCGCGCCTGCCATCGCCTTGTAGAGCCCGAGCCGGTCTCCGATCACGACCAGCGCAGCGCCCATCGCCGCGCCCATCTCCCCGAGCGCGCGGTGGACGAACTCCTCGAGCTTCTTCTCGTCGAGCTCCATCGGGATCCCCTCAGGACTTCCACACGATCTGCTGGATCTCCGTGTACTCCTCCATGCCGAAGCGGCCGCCCTCGCGGCCGAGGCCGCTCTCCTTGAAGCCGCCGAACGGTGCGTCGAGGAAGTTGATCCCGTTGTTGATCCACACCGCGCCCGTGCGGATCCGCTTCGCGAGCGCGATCGCCTTCGCGGTGTCGCGCGTGAGCACCATCCCGCCGAGGCCGTAGGTCGAGTCGTTCGCGATCCGGATCGCCTCGTCCTCGTCGCGGAAGGGGATGACCGAGACGACCGGACCGAAGATCTCCTCCTGCGCGATGCGGGCCTTGTTCGGCACGGCACAGAAGATGGTCGGCTCGAGGAAGTAGCCGCGCTGGAGGTCGCGCGGCCGACCGCCGCCGTGGGCGAGGACGGCGCCGTCCTTCTTCCCCGACTCGATGTACTCCTCGATCTTCTGCCGCCGCTCGTCGCGGATCACGGGGCCGAGGAGGGTCCCCGGGTCGGCCGGGTCGCCGACCTTCACCATTCCCCGGACGAAGTCGACCATCTTCTGCACGAGAGGGTCGTGCGCCTCGCGCGGGATCAGCACGCGCGTCGTCATCGCGCAGCCCTGGCCGGCGTGGAAGAAGGTCGGCGACGCCGCCTGCGGCGCGATCATGTCGAGGTTGTCGGTGTCGAGGAAGATCGCGACCGACTTTCCGCCGAGCTCGAGGTGCACGCGCTTCAGCGTCTTCGCGGCGGCCTCCAGGATCTTCTTCCCCGTGGCGACGCTGCCGGTGAAGCTCACCTTGTCGATGCGCGGATCGGAGACGAGCGCCTCGGCGATCGCGTTCGACTGGCCCGTGACGAAGTTGACGACGCCGGGCGGCAGATCCGCCTCGGCGATGATCTCCGCGAGGAGGAGGTTGATCAGCGGGCCCCACGGCGACGGCTTGAAGACCATCGTGCAGCCCGTCGCGAGCGCGGGGCCGAGCTTCTGCGCCGCGACGAAGAGCGGGAAGTTCCACGTCGGGATGAGGCCGCAGACGCCGGCGGGATGGCGGTACACCATGCCCGAGTTCACCTGCGTGCCGAGCATGCTCTCGCTCACGCGCGCGGGCAGCTGCTCCTCGAACTCGAAGGTGAGTGCCAGCTCGGCGTAGTGACGGACGAGCCGGATCGGCTGCTCGATCTGGATGTCGTGCGTGAGCCACGTGGCACCCGCCTCGGCGATGAGGAGCTGGCGGATCTCCTCCTTCCGACGCTCCATCCCGTCGGCGATCGTCTCGAGGGCGCGTGCCCGGTCGCGGCGGGAGCTCCGCGGCCAGGGGCCCTCGTCGAACGCGCGCCGCGCCGCGGCGATCGCGCGCCGCATGTCCTCCACCCCCGCGTCGGGGGCCGTGCCGACCGGCTCCTCGGTCGCAGGGTTGGGAACGCTGTAGGTCGCGCCGCTCCCGGCCTCCGTCCACTTCCCGTCGACGAACATGCGCCGGCTCGCGGCGAGCACCCGTGCCTGCTCCATTGCGTGGTCTCCTCTCGTGGCGGGTCCCGAAACGCCGCTTCTATAGGCAAGGTCGCGCCCGGCTGTCGACCCGGGTGCGACGGCGGATCGTGCGGCGGCGCGGTGCGCGCCGGCGGATTGTGATTGACCGCCCCGTCCGCGCGAGAGTATTGAATGGCAACGCGCCAGCCGAGAGAGGGGGCCTCATGCGCGCCAGCGTCACCCTGTTCGCGGTCTTGATGTCCGTCGGATCGTTCACGGGCCGTGCCGCAGCGAGCTGGCCGGCGTGTCCGGGCGGGCAGTTCGTCGTGCAGGGCGCCTCGCTCATCCCGGGCGGCGCACCCCCGGGGGCGGACGCGGTCTCGTTCTCGACCACGCTCGTCGGTCTGCAGAGCGGATGCCCCGCGGTGACGGGCCGCGTCCGCGGCGCCAAGAAGGGCACGAAGGTGAAGGTCAGGTGGACGTCATGCACGGGCCTCGTCGCGGGCGCGAAGCTCGCGGCGGTCGTCGACGCCGCCACCTGCAGCACCATGACCGGGACGTTCCGCGCACCGAAGAACCGCCTCAAGACCGCCTTCACCGCGACCCGCACCACGAGCGGCTCCTGCACAGACGACACCTTC
>CAZLYE010000285.1:0-3534 GCA_964562865.1 uncultured Binatia bacterium (SeqCode)
GTTCACATGGGAGGGGTGACGCTCGTGGGGAACGGCACGGCCGCGCTGCTCGAGGAGAGCGGCGGTGTCATCACGCCGTTCTCGGGCAGCCTGATCACGGGCAACCCACCCGGAGGGGCGGCCACGTGCGAGATCGGGGGCCTCACCCCCGTGAGCTGCGGCGACGCGTCATCGACCTGCCCGCAGCCGTCGTGTCCGGCGCCGGTGATCGACCGCATGCTCGGACCCTGCAAGCACTGCAAGACGAAGCGCGGCACGACGACCTGCGTCGGCTGCGGGATCAACTTGCAGTAGAAGCCCCGCCGCGAACGTCAGCCAGGGACCTGGGCGTCCGCGGGATCCCGCATCGCCCGCTTGACTCGCCGGTCGATCGCGGCCACGCTGCACACCGGCGTGAGGCATCTCGCCCACGCGACGAAACCCGCCGGGAGCGAACAGCCCCTGCGAGAGGAGACACCATGTACCCAGGATCGATGCACTGGTGGAAGTCCCGCCAGCGCGCCGCGGAGTGCAACGACTTCGCCGGCTGCGCTCGCGGAGGCAGCTGGAGCGACCATCGGGCGGCGCGCTGGGGCCACCGCTGGGCCGCGCCCCCGGACCCGAGCGATCTGGGTGCCGGCGCGTTCGGCGTCCGCCGCCCCCTCCGCTTCCTCGCCTACAAGCTCGGCCTGAACGAGGAGCAGGTGGCGCGGCTCGCCCGCATCCTGAACGAGGTGAAGACCGAGCGCGCTCAGGCCGAGGTGGACGGGCGCCGTACCCTCGCGGCCCTCGCCGATGCCATCGCAGGCTCGACGTTCGACGCGCAGAAGGCGACCGAGGGCGCAGCGCTCCGCGTGCGGAGCGCCGAGCATCTGCGCGACGTCGTGATGAGGGCCCTGGAGCAGATCCACGCGCTCCTCGAGCCGGAGCAGCGGGAGCGGCTCGCCTACCTCATCCGGACCGGGACGCTCATCCTCTGACGCCGCGCCGACGGCGTGTCCGCCGGGGCAGCCTCCCGGCGGACACCCGTCGCTCGGGTCCCCACCGCACCCCGGCGTGCCCGGCCGGCGCCACCGGCCCGCGAACTCTTCATCCCCCGCTCATCACCGTGCAACGTCAACCAGATAGGGATGATGGAGTGCAGGCCCTCGTGTCCTGCTTGCATTGCAAGCGCGCCGTGCTGATGGCGCCGGGAAAGGAACGGCGCGACGTCATGCGGCTCCGCGATCACCTCGCCGACTGCCGGCCCGACGACCCGTCCGAGGTCGTGCGCGACGCCGACGTCCTGCGCCACTTCCGGGTCGTTCTGATCGACACCGTCAACGAATTCGCGCGACGGACAGACTGCCATTCAGCTCGATGATCGTGACCGATCCCTGCAGGATCAGCCGCCGCGTCGACTCGAGGTCCGCCTCCGACGAATTGGCGGCGCCCGCGATCGCCTGATCGAGCGCCCGCAGGCGGGCGTCGCTGAGTCTGGCGGGCGTGCTCGGGTGCCCCCGCCGAGCCCTGGTGAGCGCCGATCTCAACGTCCTCTCCATCCTTCTCGTCTCCATTCGTCTGAATTGCCGGTCATGGCCTGCAAGCCGTGAACCGCGGCCTCATCGTGACGGCCTGATCGTCGGATCATGACGAGATTGTTTCGGGGGAGGCCGACCCCGCGTCCGGCCTCGACCACGACGACGTCCTTCCCCCCGACGACCGCTCTCGGCGTGGTCGCCAGCCTCATCGTCGCGTTACAATTTTGACGCGGCTCCCGCCGCGTCTCGGCGGAAGACCCGACCTCGCCGCGAAGATGCGACGGGCGCCGGTTCCGTGCTATCCCGCGCTCGCGGCTGGCGCGGCGGCCTTTGCGCTCTACGCCCGCATCACGTCGCCGTGGCACGCGCTCGGCTGGGTGGTGCTCGTCCCGTGGCTCGCGGTCCTCGACCGGACCCGGTCCACCGCGCAGGGGCGCTCCGCGCCGGCGTGCTCATGTCGATCCTGCTGTCCGTGTCCGCCTTCGGATGGTTCGCGAACGCGATCCGGACCTGCACGGGCGTCCCGTGGATCGTCGGGCTCGTCGTGCTCCTCCTCCTCGGCCCCTTCCTCCAGCCGCAGCTCGTCGTCTTCGCGGGCGTCCGCCGGCTCGTGCAGGCGGGCGGCGGGCGGTTCTGGCGGACGACGCTCGCGGGCGCGGGCGTCTGGGTGGGTGTCGAATGGCTCGTCCCGAAGCTCTTCGGCGCGGCGCTCGCTCTGGTCGCCGTGCCCGGCCGCCGGCGCCGGCCGGCTGGCCGTTTCCGCGTTCCCGTGCGATCTTCCCGCACCATGGACGGGCCGAGCTTCGCCGCCCCCTCACGGACGGAGCGGCTCTTCAACCGGCTGTTCGGGGCGCTCGTGGGCCTCGGGATCGGCCTCCCGCACAACTTCCTCCTCGAGGTGCGCGGGCGCCGGACCGGGCGGACGTTCGCGACGCCGGTCGACGTCCTCGCCCACGACGGTCGGCGGTTCCTGGTCGCGGCCCGCGGCGAGACGCAGTGGGTCCGGAACGCCCGCGCGAGCGGCCGGGTCGTCCTCCGCAAGGGCTTCCGCCGAGAGGAGCTCCGTATCCGCGCAGTCCCCGACCGCGACAAGCCGCCGCTGCTGAAAGCCTACCTCGACCGCTTCAAGCTCACCGTGCAGCGCTACTTTCCCGTGCCCGCCGGCTCACCGGCGGCGGACCTGGCTCCGCTCGCCGGCCGCTACCCCGTCTTCGAGCTCGTCCCGCCCGAGGCCCCGTCCTCGTGATCGTGTAGACCGGAATATAGCTAGCTGCCGTGCAACGGGGCTGCACGATCCTCCGGTCATCGTGCAGCTCTGCATGAGCGCACCCGACCGGTGCCGAGCATCCGCGCGAGGTCCAGGGGCATGGCACTTGCTGCGGATCGGCGGGCCGGCATGTACGTCGCCTACTACGGGCTCCGCGAAGCGCCCTTCAACGTCACGCCCGATCCGCGCTTCCTCTACCTCAACGACTGCTACCAGGAGGCACTCTCGGCCCTCGACGAGGGGCTCGCGGCGGGCGCGGGGTCGGTGTTCCTGATCGGTGAGGCGGGCACCGGGAAGACGACGCTGCTGCGGCGGCTCCTCGACGGGCTCGAGCCGCGCATCAACGCCGTCCTCCTGCTGAACCCGCGCGTCAGCTTCGACGAGATCCTGGAGTACATGCTCCTCGAGCTCGGCGTCCCGGCGAACGGCGACGACACGCCGGCTCGTCTCGATCGACTGCACCAGGTCCTGCGGGACCGCGCGCTCACGGGCGAGAACGTCGCGCTCCTGATCGACGACGCCCAGCTCCTGGACGACGACGTCCTCCACGGCCTGCAGGACCTCGCCGGGAGCGATGCGACGCGCGCGACGGCGCTCCAGCTCGTGCTGGCGGGACAGCCGGAGCTGGACGCGAAGCTCTCGGAGCAGTCGCTCGCGGCGTTCGGCAGCCGAGTGCGTCTCCGGCCGCTCTCGCCCGCCGAGGTCCAGGCATACGTCCGGACCCGTCTCGAGCGCGCCGGCGCCCGCGACCCGGATCTCTTCACCCCG
>CAZLYE010000286.1:0-7041 GCA_964562865.1 uncultured Binatia bacterium (SeqCode)
CTCCTCTTCTCGTGGCCGAACAGCCGCATCTCGGTCATGGGCGGCGAGCAGGCGGCGCAGACGCTCGTCACGGTCAAGCTCCAGCAGCTCGAGGCACGGGGCGAGACGATGACCGACGCGGAGCGCGAGGAGCTCATGGCCCCGGTCCGCGAGAAGTACGAGGTGGAGGGCGACCCGTACTATGCCACCGCGCGGCTCTGGGACGACGGCATCCTCGACCCGCTCGAGACCCGCAACGTCCTCGGCCTTGCGCTCGCCGCGGCGCTGAACGCGCCGATCCCGGACACCACCTTCGGCGTCTTCCGGATGTGACCGTGCGCACCGTGCTGATCGCCAACCGCGGCGAGATCGCCGTGCGCGTCGCGCGGGCATGCCGCGAGCAGGGACTCCGCTCCGTCGCCGTCTACTCCGAGGTGGACCGCGGCGCGCCGCACACGCTCGCGGCGGACCGCGCGATCGCGATCGGCCCGGCGCCGGCCGCGCAGTCGTACCTGAACGTCGAGGCACTGCTCGCCGCCGCCCGCACTGCGGGGGCGGACGCCGTCCACCCGGGTTACGGCTTTCTCGCCGAGAACGCGGCCTTCGCCCGGGCGGTTGAGCGCGCCGGGCTCACGTGGGTCGGTCCGTCGCCGGACGCGATCGCGACCATGGGCGACAAGCTCGCCGCGCGCGCGACCGTCGCGCGCGCGGGCGTCCCGCTCGTGCCGGGCGCCGAGGTCGGCGCCAGCGACGCCGCCGACGCCGCGCGCCGTCTCGGCTATCCCGTCCTCGTGAAGGCCGCGGCGGGGGGCGGTGGGAAGGGCATGCGGACGGTCGCGAGCGAGCCCGAGCTGCTCGACGCGCTCGCCGCCGCCGGCCGCGAGGCGACGTCCGCCTTCGGCGACGGCCGCGTGTACCTCGAGAAGCTCCTCGTCCGCCCGCGCCACGTGGAGGTGCAGGTGCTCGGCGACCGGCACGGGACGCTCGTCCACCTGGGCGAGCGCGAGTGCTCGATCCAGCGCCGGCACCAGAAGATCGTCGAGGAGACGCCCTGCCCCGTGGTGACGCCCCGGCTCCGCGCCGACATGACGGCCGCCGCGCTCGCCGCCGCGCGCGCCGTCGGCTACACGAGCGCGGGGACCGTCGAGTTCCTGCTCGACGCCGACGGGCGCTTCCACTTCCTCGAGATGAACACACGCGTCCAGGTAGAGCATCCGGTGACGGAGTGGGTGACGGGGATCGACATCGTCGCGGCGCAGCTCCGCGTCGCCGCCGGCGAGCCGCTCGGCTTCGGGCAGGCCGACGTGCGCGCGAGCGGGCACGCGATCGAGGCGCGGCTCTACGCCGAGGACCCGGCGGCGAGCTTCTTCCCGAGCGCCGGTCCGATCCTCGCGCTCCGCGAGCCGGCGGGAGCGTTCGTCCGCGTCGACTCCGGGATCGCGGCGGGGGGGGTGGTGCCGGTCGAGTACGACCCGCTGCTCAGCAAGATCTCCGTCTGGGGCGCCGACCGCGCGACCGCGATCGCGCGCCTCGCGGCCGCGCTCGCCGACACGGCCGTCCTCGGGCCGACGACCAACCTCGAGTTCCTGCAGCACGTGATCCTCGACCCCGCGTTCGCGCGCGGCGAGACGCACACGGGCTTCCTCGCGGATCACTTCGCGGACTGGCGGCCGGGCGAGACCGTGGCGCACGTCCTCGCGGCGGCCGTCGCGCTCGCGCGGCCCGCCGCCGCGGCGGCCGGGAGCGCCCGCGGGCCGGCGGTCGCGCCGACGCCGTGGGAGACGCTCGGCGCCTGGCGCCTCGGGAGCTGACGATGGAGGTGCGCCTCCGACTCGGGTCCCGCGTCTTCCAGGTGGCCCTGGCGCGCGAGGGAGACGGCTATGCCGCGACGCTCGACGGGCAGGTACACCGCGTGACCTGCCTCGCCGCCGGCCCGCCCGTCGCCGCGGCGGGCGGCGCGACGGTCGAGGAGCTGGCCCTCGAGATCGACGGCACCCCGGGCCGGGCGATCGTCGCGCGCACCCGCGACCGGGTGCTGGTCGCGCTCGCGGGCCGCACGTGGACCTTCGAGACCGGCGAGGACAGCCGGGGCGCGCACGCCGCGGCCGGCTCGGGCGTCGTCACGGCGCCCATGCCCGGGAAGGTGCTCTCGGTGCTCGTCGCGCCCGGCGACGCGGTCGCTGTCGGGCAGGCGCTCGTCGTTCTCGAGGCGATGAAGATGGAGAGCACGCTCGCCGCCGAGGTCGCGGGGCGGGTGCGTGCGGTGCCGGCCGTCGCGGGTGCGCTGGTCGCGGCCGGCGACCTCCTGGTCGAGATCGAGCCCGCCGCGTAGAGGCCGTATTCCGGTCGGATGCGCGCCGGCCGGTGGTGTCGGCCCGTCGCGCGCCGTACACTCGCGTGCCCGCCGCGGAGGTCGACGCGATGCGCATCATGATCCTCGACGACGATCCGTCCCGGCGCGGGCTCCTCGCCGACGCCGCGGGCCGCGGCTGCCCCGGCGCGGAGGTCCATCGTGGCACCGTCGACGAGCGGGCGATCGAGCACGCGATCCCCGACGTCCTCGTGCTCGGCCCGAGCGGGGCCGACCGCCCCGACGCGGGGGACCTCGTCCGCACGCTCGCCATGCGGCGGCCCGACCTCGCGGTGCTGCTCGTGAGCGCCTGCGACGCGGCGGCACCCGCGGTGGCCGCGCTCCGGGCCGGCGCCGCGGACTACGTCGTGCTGCGGGACGGCGACGGGATGACCGCCGTCGCCCACGCCATCGCGCGCGTCGCGGCGCGCGGACCGGGCGACGGCCGGCGCGCGCCCGCGGGCCCGCGCCGCCGTGCGGGTGAGGCGCTCGCCGATCTCGTCGGCCGGAGCGCGGCCATCGAGCGCGTGCGGGAGCTGGTCCGGACCGCGGCGCGCACGGAGGCACACGTGCTCATCGAGGGCGAGACCGGCACCGGGAAGGAGGTCGTCGCCCGCGCCGTGCACGGCCTCGGGCGACGCGCGACGGGCCCCTTCGTGCCGGTCAACTGCGCCGCGGTCCCCGAGACGCTGGCCGAGAGCGAGTTTTTCGGGCACGCGCGCGGCGCGTTCACGGGCGCCGTCCAGGAGCGCCCGGGCGTGCTCCAGCTCGCCGACCGCGGGACGCTCTTCCTCGACGAGGTCGAGGACCTCCCGCTCGCCCTCCAGGCGAAGCTGCTGCGCGTCGTGCAGGACCGGGAGGTGAAGCCGCTCGGGGCGAGCACGCTCCGTCGCGTCGACATCCGGATCGTCGCCGCATCGAACCGCGACCTCTGGCGGATGGTCGAGGCGGGCGAGTTCCGCCGCGACCTCTATTATCGGCTCCGCGTCCTCGGCATCCGGCTCCCGCCGCTCCGCGAGCGGCGCGAGGACCTCCCGCTCCTCGTCGAGCACTTCGTCGGTCGTTTCAACCGGACGCACGGGACGCGGTTCGAGCCGCCGCCGGCCGCGGCGCTGCGCCCGCTCCTCGAGCATCCATGGCCCGGGAACGTCCGCGAGCTCGAGAACGTGCTCGAGTCGCTGCTCATCCTCGCGAGCGCGAGTGGCGCCGACCCCGTGGAGCTCCTCGGCGCCGGCCACGTGCCCGCGGCCGGGCTCGTCGTCGACGAGCGGACGCGGATCGTCCGCGTCCTCGACGAGCATCGCTGGAACCGCCAGCGCGCGGCTGCGGCCCTCGGCATCTCGCGCGTCACGCTCTGGCGGCGCATGGAGCGGCACGGCATCCGTGACCCGCTCGGCGCGCCGGCGCGTGAAACGGCCTGATCGCCCGCGCTTCACGCCGGGCCGCGCGCCCGCGCCGGCACGGGCACACGATCTGGCACGGCGGCTGCACCCTCCGTTGCCTGCCCCGGAACCGGAGGAGGATGCATGGCGAAGAAACCGATCGTCCTGTCGGCCGCCGCGCTCGTGGCGGTCCTCGGCGCGCTCCTCGTGCGCGCGACCACCGTTCACTCCGTGAATGCGCAGCCGCTCATCTACCGCGCGGTGAGCAACGTCAACGACCTCGACTCGGTGGAGGGCATGGCGCCGCCCGGCCGCGTCGTCGAGCTCTGGGCCCGGCAGCGCAACTTCAGGGAGGGAACCACCGCGCCCGACGCAGATCCGTTCGCGTGGTGCAGCTGGAAGAACAATGGGAACGCCATCCGCCTCGGCGTGACCACGGCCGACGCCGGGGGCGTCTGGCGCCTCTCCAATCTGCGTTCCGGCGCGGGGACCACCATGATGATCTTTCCCCCGGCCGCGGGCGAGGATCGCTGCCTCGGCGGCGTCTACACGGAGCTGCTCCCGCGCGCGTGCGACGCGCCCGGCGTCAACTGCACGGCCTGGAACGTCCCGACGCTCCACTGGCTGAACGTCCGCAAGCTGACGCCCATCATCGGGGCGCTCGCGGGCTCGGTGTCGGGCGCCGACCAGGCGTCGGCCTCGGTCGCCGACGGACCGAACGACGGCCCGGAGCCGAGCGACGTGGTGGACGTCGACCAGAACGGCGTCGACACGACGACGCCCGGGCTCACGCCCGGCCAGCGCGTCACGTGGCGCTGCGACGGCGGCGGCACGCTCGAGTGCCCGAGCATCACCGTGCACGACTCGTCGACCGCCATCTCGACGGACCCGGAGTATCCCTTCGTCCTCGGCATCATCCAGGCGCACCGGCCCGGCGGCTCCTTCTTCGCCGCGGCGGCCATCCCGCGCGGCGAGCCGATCGGGATCGTTTGAGTCGCACGGCAAGACGCCGTGAATCTCGATCCGGTCGGAAAACACAACGACCCGGTCCACGAGTAGCTTGAACAGTCGCGCCCATCCGGCCGCGTCGAGACGATCTAGCCCGTGGACGATCAGCGCCGCGCGGGCGCGGATCGCGTCCAGGTGCGACGTGGCGCCCGCAGCGGCGGCGACCGCGCCCCGGGCCTCGGCGAGGCGCGCTGCGGCGGCGTGCTCGGCCCTGGTGGAGTCGTCGAGCTCCTTCTGCACGAGATCGTCGCCATCACGGTAGATCCGAACGAGCCGGCGGCGCTGCTCGCGGATGCGCTCGAGCGCGGCCTCGTGGAGCTCTACCTCGCTCGCCACGACCGCTCGGCGGGCCTCGAGCGCGGTCCGATGCTCGAGGAGCTTCTCCACGATGAGGTCGGGGTTGCGAAGCACCTCGTCGACCTTCGCGCGGACGCGATCGTAGAGGACGGCAGCGCTCAGGCTCTTCGCGTCACAGGTGTGGTCGAGGAGGCCCTTGCAGTAGAGCCTCGTGCGGCCCTTCGACGTGTGATGGTAAATCCGCCGGCCGCATCCGCAGTAGACGAGTCCCTTGATCGCGCAGGGCGGCCCCGGGCGACCCTGGAGCGTGTCGCGGTTCCTGTCGACCGCGGCCTGTGCCCGCTCGAACACGCCGGGCGCCAGCAATGGCGGCACTTCGATCGCAATCCCATTCCAATTCGCCTCGCCGACGTAGGTCCTGTTCCGGAGAATCCGCTGGACGGTCGAGAGCGCCCACCTCGGCCCCTGGGGCGCGGGGATGCGCTGCGCGTTCAAGCGGTCGACGACATCGTGCAGGGAGTCACTGTCTAGGGTCCAGGCGAACATGCGGCGTACCCACTTGCTGGTCTCGGGGTGGACGGCGAGACCGCCCGGTGACGCAGTATCCCAGCGGTATCCGTAGGGGGCACGCCCGCCGGGGAGGAGCTTCTTGTCGAGCACGCGCTCGCGGGTCCCGCGGGCCGTCCGCTCGCGGATCTTCTCTCGCTCGTACTCGGCGAACGCACCGCGCATATGCAGGTGAAGTCGGCCATCCGCGCTGTCCTCCGCCCGCACCGTCACGTAGTCGAGCGTGACGTCGGCGTGCGCGCATTCGTCCTCGAGCACGAGCTGCAGCGCGAGCTTGCGCGCGATCCGGTCGGGGTCGTGGGCGAGAACCACGTCGATCGCCTTCGCGCGGATCGCCTCACGCAAGCGAGCCATCTGCGGACGCTCGAGCGTGGTGCCGCTGCAGCCGTCGTCCACGTACTCGGCAACGACATCTAAGCCGCGAGCGGCGGCGAGCTCGCGGAGCGCACGGAGCTGCGACGGGAGGCCGTACTTCTCGGCCTGCTCGTCCGTCGACACGCGAGCGTAGAGCGCGACGCGGGTCGTCACGCTTCGGCGCCCATCGCCGCGAGGAACGCGAGTGCCTTCGCCCACCGCTCTCCGGTCGGATCCGACTTCTCGACGATCACCACGGGCCACGTGTTCCCGTCGCATGTCAGCGCCTCCGTGGACGGGCCGGTGGCTGTGCGAGGAGCCTCATCAGCCGCGCGGCGCTCTCGCGGATTCCCAGCTCGCCGCGCTCCCAGCGCGCGACGCTGTTCTCCGTCACGCCGACCATCTCGGCGAGCTGCTTCTGCGTCAGCCTGAGTTGGCGCCGCATCGCCCGCACCTGCTTGCCCGTCATCGGCGCGAGTATACGTTACGTCTGGTGCAGCCGTCCAGAGCGGACCGCCGTCGGGGAGCTTTTCGCGGCGTCTGGCATCGAACCGCGGGCGGATCACCGACACCGGGTCACCTATCCGCGATCGGGAACTTGGTCTCGATGAACGGCCGGGCGGTCCGCCATTGCGTCGCGGTGGCGCCGACGAGCGAACGTAGGCGGGCCGGGTCGCTCGGCAGCACGCCCATGTTCCATTGCGCGTCGAGCAGCTCCCGGAAGATGCCGCGTGCGATCAGGGGCCAGCCCTGCGTTTCAGCGAGCCAGTTGCCAGGGAAATGCGGATACCAGGCGAGCCTGGACGACTTCGGTGCTGCGTCGGCAACGATGTGCAGCCTCCGGACCCTCATCGCGTAGCCTCGGGTACGACGATGTCGGCACGGAGCTGTTGCCGCACCGCACGGCGCACGAAGTCGGAGAGCGACAGGCCCCTTCCGAGAGCGCGCGCTCGCCACGTGCGACGCTCGTGCAGCGGTAACATTGCCTGGACGGGCGCGACCAAAACCCTTTCATGCTTCATGGTGTCGAGGTATGCTCCGCACAAAATTGGGCCCGAAAGACCCGGTTTTCAGGCGGGGCCGCGAGGGAGGGGATGCCGCGGA
>CAZLYE010000287.1:0-9172 GCA_964562865.1 uncultured Binatia bacterium (SeqCode)
CGACGGTGGTTCGGCGGGAACGCGCGCTGGGCGCATGCCGTCGGCCTCCTGCTCACGATGGGGCTCATGGGATGCTGGCACGGCCTCGAGCCGCGCTACGTCGTGTACGGGCTCTACCAGGGCGCGATGCTGGTCGCGTACGACGTGTTCGCCCGGTGGAACCGCCGGCACGGCGTGATCGGCGACGGCCGACTCGCCCGCGCGGCGAGCGTGTTCACGACGGTGAACCTGTTCTGCTTCGGTCTTCTGGTCTTCTCTGGACGGCTGTTCCGTTGAGCCTCGCCGCGGTCGCGTCCGTCGCCTTCCACCAGCCGCCGCCCATCGCGACGAACAGCTGCGTCGTGTCCTCATACCGCTCGGTCTCCGCTCGCGTGTAGCCGAGCCGCGCCTGCTGGTAGAGTCGCTCGGCGTCGAGCAGGTTGAGGACGTCGGTCTTCCCCTCGGCGTAG
Source organism: uncultured Binatia bacterium (SeqCode) (assembly GCA_964562865.1). Classification (GTDB taxonomy): domain Bacteria; phylum Desulfobacterota; class Binatia; order DP-6; family DP-6; genus CAZLYE01. Next base: position 450 of record CAZLYE010000287.1, read on the forward strand.
CTCAGCCGCTGGAGCGCGCGCGACCGGTCGGCCACGCTGAGTGCGTGCCGCTGGTCGGCGACGAGGTCGGCGTCGTGCGCGAGCGCCTCGAGGACGTCGGCGACCTGCCCGAAGGCCTGGAGGACGGTCTGGCGATACGTGGCGAGCGCGGCCTGGTAGGCGTCGACGGCCCCGCGGCGCTGGGCGACCAGGGCTCCGCCCTCGAAGATCGGCGCCGTCACGCCGGATGCCAGGCTCCAGATCGTGCTCGATCCCGCGAACAGCGTGCCGGCCGTCAGCGCCTCCTGCCCGACGGACGCGGACAGGTTGATCGACGGGTACATCTGCGCCGTCGCGACGCCGATCGCCGCGCTGGCGGCATGCAGGCTCGCCTCGACCGCGAGGATGTCCGGGCGCTGGTGCACGAGCTCGGACGGGAGCGTGAGCGGCAGCTCGCCGGGGAGCGTCAGGGCCGTCAGCTCGAAGTCGGGAGGGGACCACTCGGCCGGAAACCTGCCGAGCAGCACGGAGAACGCGTGCTGCGCCGCGCTCAGCTGTTGCGCGAGGGGGGGGAGCTGGGCCTGATCGGTGGCGAGCTGGGTCTCCGCCGTCAGCACGTCGGTCTCGGCGGCCTTGCCGGCCTCGAGCTTCGTCCGCACGAGATCGAGGTTCTTCTGGTCGTCGTTGATGATCTCCTCCTGCGCAGCGATCTCGAGGCGGGTCCCGGCGATGGTGATCGCCTGCGACACGACGTTGCCCGTGAGGGCGAGGTACGCGGCGGCGAGCTGCCTTCCCTGGCTCTCGGCCTGCGCTGCCGCCTGTTCGACCTGGCGTCGCGTGCCGCCGAAGACGTCCGGAGAGTAGCTCACGTTCGGCCCGAGCGTGTACAGGTTGAAGATCGAGCTCGTGCTGCCGCGGGAGGGGGCCGAGTTCCTCTGCTGGCGCGAGACGCTCCCGGTGAAGTTGATCTGCGGATAGAAGGCTGCGCGTGCCTGCGCCACCGCCTCCTGCGCCTGCGCGAGCGTGGCCTCCGCGGCGGCGAGCGTCTGGTTCCCGTCGATCGCGAGCCGGACCGCCTCGGCGAGCGGCGGGGAATGGAAGAGCTCCCACCACTCCGCCGAGATCGAGTCGCCGACGGCGATCCGCTGCTCCGGCTCGTCGCCACCCGGGGCGAACGTACCGGGGGTCGCGGCGGCGGTGTAGCGGCCGACCGTCGGCGCCGCGGGCCGGACGAAGTCGGGTCCCACGGCGCAGCCGGCCAGCACGGCAACGGCCGCGACCGCTGCGAGCCACGAACCCCGACGACCCGCCACGCCGCTCCTCCCCCTACTCGTAGCGAAGCGCTTCGATCGGGTTCAGGAGAGATGCCCGCCGCGCGGGATAGTAGCCGAAGAACACCCCGACGGCCGCCGAGAAGAGGAACGCGCCGATCATCGCCGTCGGGGAGAGGTGCGTCGCCCAGCCCGCGAACACCGAGATGAGGCGCGAGGCGGCGCTTCCCGTCGCGATGCCGGCTCCGCCGCCGATGATGCTCAGCAGCACCGCCTCGACCAGGAACTGCATCAGGACGTGCACCCGCCGCGCGCCGATCGCCATGCGGATCCCGATCTCACGCGTGCGCTCGGTGACCGACACGAGGAGGATGTTCATGATCCCGATCCCGCCGACCACGAGCGAGATCGAGGCGACCGCGGCCAGCAGGATGGCCATGATCCGGCTGCTGTCCTCGGCGGCGCTCGTGATGTCGGCCAGGTTGTTCACGCTGAAGTCGTTCGTCTGTCCCGGCTGGATCCGATGGCGCCGCGCGAGCGTCTCGGTGACTTGGTGAAGCGCCGCCTGCACCAGGTCGGGGCTCCGCGCCTGGACGAAGATGTTGTGGACGAAGCCCGTGATCTTCGGCTGGAGGCCGAGCGGGTTCACGGGGGTCGTGAAGATCACGCTGGTGGACGCCTGCACCTGCGTCGGAGCGGCGACGCCGAGAACCTTCAGCTCCGCCGTCGTGAACGGGATCAGGATGGCGTCGTCCTGGTCCTGACCGAACCCGGACTGTCCCTTGGCCGCGAGCACCCCGATCACCTGCATGGGCACCGATTTGACGAGGATCGTCGCGTCGACCGGATTCTGGTGCTGGCCGAACAGGTTCTTCAGCACGGTCTGTCCGACGAGGCAGACGCGGGTCGCATCGCGTTCGTCCTCCTCCGACATCGCGCGGCCCGCGGTCACCGTCCAGTTGCGGATCGCGAGATAGCTCGGCGTGACGCCCTGGACGCTCGTGCTCCAGTTCTGGTTCCCGTAGGTGACCTGCGCGACCTGGCGGTCGAGGTACGCGACCCCGGCGACCGCCGGATCCTCCTTCTCGATGGCCTCGGCGTCCGGGACGGTGAGCGTCGAGGCGCTCCCGAAGCCGGCCCGCACGCCGCTGCTGGTGGTGGCGCCCGGCAGCACGACGAGGAGATTCGTGCCGAGGCTCGCGATCTGCTCCTCGACGGCGGCGTTCGCACCCTGACCGACGGCCACCATCGCGACCAGGGCCGCGACCCCGATGAACACCCCGAGCATGGTCAGTGCCGAGCGGAGCTTGTTGCGGGCGAGCGCCCTCCCGGCGGCGACGAGCGCCATGCTCGCGAACGACCACAGTCTGCCGGCCGTCGCCGGCGCCGGCTCCGCGCCCCGGACGCCAGTCGCGGCGGGCTGTGCGAGCGCCGCGGCCGCGGGCGTCGCGGCCTGACGCCGGTCCGACACGATGAGCCCGTCGCGCATGGTGACGACGCGGGCCGCGAAGGCAGCCATGTCCGGCTCGTGGGTCACGAGCACGACCGTGACGCCGCGCTCGCGATTGAGCGCCTGGATGGTCTCCATGATGTCGTTCGCGGTCTGCGAGTCGAGGTTTCCCGTCGGCTCGTCCGCCAGCAGGATCGCCGGATCGTTGATCAGGGCGCGCGCGATCGCGACGCGTTGCTGCTGGCCGCCGGACAGCTGGCTCGGGAGGCTGCGCTCCCGGTCGGCGAGGCCGAGCAGCTCGAGCGCCTTCCGCGCGCGCGCGGTGCCGTCCGAGAGAGGCCCGGCGTAGAAGAGAGGCAGGGCGACGTTCTCGATCGCGCTCGCACGGGCGAGCAGGTAGAAGCTCTGAAAGACGAAGCCGATGCGACGGCTCCGGATGCGCGCGAGCGAGGGCTCGTCGAGCGCCGCGACGTCGACGGTCTCGAGGAGGTACCGGCCGCTCGTCGGCCGGTCGAGGCAGCCGAGGATGTTCATCAGCGTCGACTTCCCCGAGCCGGACGCGCCCATGATCGCGACGAACTCGCCCCGCGCGACGGTGAGGTCGACCCCGCGGAGCGCGTGCACCTCGACGTCCCCCAGACGGTACGTCTTGGTGACGTCGCGGATGTCGATGAGAGAGTCGGCCACGGCAGCGCCCGTCGTTTGGCCGGCCGTCAGGGGTGGAAGTGCGGCCGCGCGGTCTGGGCGGCGGCGGCGTGGTTCCCGTCCTCGCGGGCGATCTCGTCCACGACGACCCGGTCACCGGGCTTGATCTCGCCGCGCACGACCTCGGCGGAGGTCCCGTCGGACAGACCGCTCTCGACCGGGACCCGCTCCGGCCGGCCGCCGTCGCGCAGCAGCCAGACCGCCGACCCCTGGTCGGCCTTCGTCCTCCGGGGCGTGGGCCCGGTCCCGATCCCCTGCGGGGCGAACCGGAGCGCCCGCATCGGCACGCGCAGCACGTTCTCCCGCTCGTCGGTGATGATCCGCGTGTTCGCGGTCATTCCCGGCAGGAGCGCGAGATCGTCGTTGTCGACGCTCACCACGACGTCGTAGGTCACGACGTTCTGTACGGTGATCGGCGCCTCGCGGACCTGGGAGACCTTCCCCCAGAACGTCCGTCCCGGAAAGGCCTCGACGGTGAACGATGCCTTCTGCCCGACCTGCGCGGCCCCGACGTCGGACTCGCTCACGTTCGTGTCGACCTGCATCTTCGTCAGGTCCTGCGCGATGAGGAACAGGGTCGGGGTCTGGAAGCTCGCGGCGACCGTCTGCCCGATCGTGATGTTGCGCGCGACGACCGTGCCGTCCACCGGCGAGACGATGTCCGTGTAGTCGAGGTTCACCTGCGCGGCGTGCAGCTCCGCCTGGCGCTGGTCGATGGTGCTCTCGTCGAGCTTCACCTGCGCCTCGGCCTGGTCGTAGACGCTCTTGTCGCTGTCCACGGTGTCCTGGGAGACGACCCCGTGCTGGCGCAGCCGCGAGTCACGCTCGTAGTTGATCTTCGCGTACGCGAGGCCGGCGCGGTCCTTCTGGAGCTGCGACCGCGCCGTCGCGAGATTGGCGACGTCCTGGTCGACGATGACCTGATACGGCCGCGGGTCGATCTTGGCGCACAGCTGCCCCGCTTTGACGCGCGTGTTGTAGTCGCAGGAGGTGCTCTGGATCGTCCCCGAGACGTAGGCGCCGACGACCACCGTGATGACCGGGTCGACGGCGCCGGTCGTGGTGATCGCGCGGACGATCGCCCCGCGCGTCACCTCCGCGGCCACGTATCGCTCGTCCTCGGGTCGTCGATACCAGCGGACGTACACCAGCAGGCCCACGAGGATGACGCCCGACGCGATCGCCCAGCGGCGATCAGGTCGCAGCATCGTGTGACGGACGACGGGTCCTCATCGCGGCTCCCGTCGATGCACCTCGTGACGGACCACACGCCGCCTCACCGGCGGCCAGCCGTGCCCCGCCCAGTGCCGTCCCCACCGCGGGTCCCAGTGTGGCGGGGCCTCGGCCCGCCATCCGTGCCACCCCGGCGGCGGCACCCGGTAGTAGCCCACCGGCACGGCCAGGATCGGTCGCGGGACGACCTCGGGCGCCACGACCACCCAGGGCCCGTTGTACCCCGGGCTCACGTGCCAGACGCCGCCGACGAACGCGTAGTACTGTCCGCCGTAGGAGAAGTAGTTGGCGGACACGCCCGGCGCGTACATGACCGGCGTGGCCGGCACGGGGACGAGCGCCGGTGGACCCGGCAGGTCGATCCCGATGTTCACGCTCACCCCGGCGTTCCCCATGCTCACCGGCAGGAGGGTCAGCATGACCGCGGCGACCGTCAGCATCCGTCTGCGCATGGTCCCGAGAGTCCTCGGCCTGGTCCGCCGTCAGCCATCGCCGTCATCGTCGTCGTCTCCGCCGTCATCGCCCTCGCCGCCGTCGCCGGAGTCCGTGCCGTCGTCGTGTGGGGCGGTTCCCGCGGCCGAGAGGCTCGCCCGATGCGACGGGACATCCGCAGCCCGCGCCGGGGGCGCGACGCGCGCGACGGTGACCACGAGCGCGATCGCACCCGCCGCGAGGACATTCTCCCTGGTGAGATTCCGCATGTCTTCCTCCTCGGCCCCGAGCTCCTCGGGCCCGGGCGGGGCGCGCTTCGGCGCGATCTATGCCGATCGCGGGCTGACGCGCCCTGCACCCGTTGGACGAACGAGCCCGTACGTTGGTTGACAGGGTCGACAGGGGCACGGGAAGAGGCGGAAGCGCTCGTTCAGCCCGTCGCGACGCGTCGGATATTTGACCCGGTCTGCCGTGGAGCCGCCGGCGCCCGGGATCGGACGGCGTCGAGCGACCACGGGCCGGGGCCGGCGATCAGCAGGAAGACACGGCTCATGAGCTGCGCGTACTCGGCCGGACCTCGTGGAGGACGGCCCAGAGGCCGACCTGCGGCAGCGCCGGGGGCGGCGGGAGCGGCAGCGTGCCGAGGTAGAGTCGCGGCTTGGTGGAGAGCATCGCGACGCTCTGCCGCTTGGCCCGCGTGGAGACGCTACGGAGCGACGTGCTCTCGCAGGCGAGTCCGAGGCCGCGCATGGGCGAACGTGGCCGGCATCTTCATTGCTTCCGCTTCATTGTTGCAGGAGTGACCGCCCGATCGTGACCAGAGGGGCGGCGGCGCATGGGACGGTGCGAGGTCATCTGAGCACGCCCGCACCGTCCCGGTCGTCCGAACGAAGGGAGTCGGGACCATGGTGACGGAAGAGCGACTGGAATCGGCCGTGTCGGATGCTCGGTGGCCTCTCTTCCTCCGCGGGCTCGCGGCGGTGCTTTTCGGCGTGCTGACGTTCGTCGTACCGGGCCTGAGCCTGCTCGCGCTCATCTACCTGTTCGGCGCGTATGCCTTCGTCGACGGCGTCCTCAACGTGGTGGCGGCGACGCGGTCCTCCGGGCGGCCGGGTGCGACGTGGTGGGAGCTTCTCCTCGAAGGCCTCTTCGGCATCGCGTCGGGCCTGCTAGCGTTCTTCCTGCCCGGCCTGACGGCGATCGCGCTCCTCTACCTGATCGCGGGCTGGGCGCTCGTCACCGGCGGGCTCGAGATCGCGGCGGCGATCCGCCTGCGGAAGGTCATCCAGAACGAGTGGTGGCTGGCGCTAAGAGGCGTGCTGTCGATCGCCCTCGGCGTTCTCCTCGCGCTGTACCCCGGCCCTGGCGCCGTCGCGCTCGTCCTGTGGATCGGCGCGTTCGCGCTGGCGTTCGGCGTGATGCTGATATTCCTCTCCTTCCGCATCCGGACGTGGTGGGAGGAGTGGCTCGGGCACCACCCGGCACACGCCGGCGCGCGCTGAGCCGAGCTACCAGGCGTCGACGCACGGCCGCTTCTTTCCGCTCCGCGGCGGCGGGGGCGGAACGGAGCGGAGCGCCGTCGTGATCCACTTCCGCGACTCTGCAGGGTCGATCACGTCGTCGATCTCGAAGTACGTCGCGTAGCTCACGGCCTTGCCGTGCTCGTACATGCGCGCGACCATCTCCTCGAAGAGCTTCTGGCGCGCGGCGGGATCCTCAACCGCGGCCAGCTCCTTCCGGAACCCGAGCTTCACCGCTCCCTCGAGCCCCATGCCGCCGAACTCGCCGGTCGGCCAGGCGACGGTGAACAGCGGCGCCTTGAAGCTGCCGCCCGCCATCGCCTGGGCGCCGAGCCCGTAGCCCTTGCGCAGCACGATGGTGAAGAACGGGACCGTGAGGCTCGCGCCGACGACGAAGAGCCTGCTCACGTGGCGGACGAGCGCCGTCTTCTCGGCCTCGGGCCCGACCATCATCCCGGGGGTGTCGCAGAGGAGGAGCAGCGGGAGGTCGAAGGCGTCGCAGAGCTGCATGAAGCGCGCGGCCTTGTCGGCGCCGTCGCGGTCGATCGCGCCGGCGAGGTGGGCCGGGTCGTTCGCGATCACGCCGAGCGGACGCCCCTCGATGCGGATGAGCGCCGTCACCATGCCGAGCCCGAAGTGGCGGCGCAGCTCGAGCACCGAGCCCGTGTCGGCGAGCGTGCGGACGACCGAGCGGACGTCGTAGACGCGGAGACGGTTCTCCGGGACGAGGCCGCGGAGACGGCGCTGGTCGGCGCACTCCCACGCGGCGACGGGACCCTGGAAGTAGCCGAGGTACTGCTTCGCCACGCGCACGGCCTCGGCCTCGTCGGCGACCGCCACGTCGACGACGCCGTTCGGGACCTGCACGTGCAGGGGACCGACCTCGTCGGGATGGAAGACTCCGAGCCCGCCGCCCTCGATCATCGCGGGCCCACCCATGCCGATCGAGGAGTTCGCCGTCGCGATCACGACGTCGCAGCAGCCGAGGAGCGCGGCGTTCCCCGCGAAGCAGCGTCCCGAGTTGACTCCCACGAGCGGGACGAGGCCCGACAGCCGCCCCCAGTAGTTGAACGCCCAGCAGTCGAGGCCCGCGACGCCGGTCCCGTCGGTGTCGCCGGGCCGGCCGCCGCCGCCCTCGGTGAAGAACACGACCGGCAGCCGCCAGTGAGCGGCGAGCTCGAACAGCCTGTCCTTCTTCCGGTGATTCTGCAGGCCCTGGGTACCCGCGAGAACCGTGTAGTCGTACGCCATGACGACGCAGCGCGAGTGCGCGTCGTCGAACAGCGCGCCGTTGACGCGCCCGATCCCGGCGACGAGCCCGTCGGCGGGCGTCCGCTCGATCAGCTCCTCGACGGGCCGCCGGCGGCGCTGCGCCGCGATCACGAGCGGCCCGTACTCGACGAACGTGCCCAGGTCGCAGAGGTCGTCGACGTTCTCCCGCGCGGTCCGCTGGCCGGTGCGGCGGCGCCGCGCGACCGCGTCGGGACGCGCGGCGTCGAGCGTGCCCTCGTGCCGCCGCTGCGCCTCCGCGAGGTCGGGTCGGACCGTCGCGAGGTCCACCTCCGCGGCCTCGTTCGCCGCGGCCACCTCGACCGCGGTCTCCTCGATGACGACCAGCGCCGTCCCGGCGTACACGGCGTCCCCGGCCGCGACGCTCACCGCACGCACCACGCCGCCGACGGGCGCCGCGACGACGTGCTCCATCTTCATGGCCTCCATGACGAGGAGCTGTCCGCCGGCGGGGACCTCGTCGCCGGGAGCGACGTCGACGGCGACGATCGTTCCCTGCATCGGCGCCCGCACGACCGCCGTGCCCTCCGGCGCGTCCGGCTCGGTGCCCCCCGCGCGCGGGCTCTCCGGCCCGGCGGTCTTTCCGTGCACGAGCACGGCGAGCGGATCGCGCCGGTCGACCTTCGCTCCCGCGCGCCCCGGTGCCGGCGCCGCGTCCGCCACGGCGCCCTCGTCCCCGACCAGCTCGGCGAGGTGCTCGTCGACGAACTCCGTCGTGACCCGGTACGCCGCGGTCGCCGGATGGCCGAGCAGGTTCCGGAGGAACGGCACGTTGGTCGCGACCCCCTCCACCCGGAGCTCGGCGAGGGCGCGTCCCGCCTTCCCCACGACGGCCGCGAAGTC
>CAZLYE010000288.1:0-4250 GCA_964562865.1 uncultured Binatia bacterium (SeqCode)
CGAGGAGGCGGCTCGTCGACCGCGTCCCCGCGACGATCGTCCTCGCCGTCGTCGCGCTGCTGATCGTCGGCCGGCGCGTCCCGGTCGGAGTGCGCGACGTGACGACGTCGCCCGTCTTCGCCGTCGTGTTGGCAGCGCTCCTTCTCGCCACCCACACGCTGTCGTTCAGCATCTCGAACGACAGCACGGCCTTCGGCGTCCGGCTGACCGCGCTCTGCGCGGTCGCCGGGCTGGCCCAGCTGCTGATCGGCGGGCGCTCCTCTCTCGTTCCGGCGGCCTTCGCGACCTCGCTCGCCGTCCTCGGCACGGCCGAGCTGGCGACCGGTCATCAGTTCCTCGTGCCGGCCGACGCGACGCTCAGCTTTCTCCCGATCCCGGCGTTCACCGGACTCGGGTTCATCTGCGTCGCCGCGGCGGCCGTCGGGATGCAGGCCGCGGCACGTGGTGACGGGACGCCCGACCCGTGGGCGATCCCGCGTCGAGAGCAGGGGGCGACGATCGTGCTCGTCGGATCCGAGGCCGTGGATTCCGCGTCTCCCGACCTGGACCGTGCCCGGAAGTCCGCCGCCCACGGTTCGCGCTGAGCGCGTGCGGGGCGGCGCGCCCGGCGCGTGCACCCGTCCTCCTGTTCGCGACGACCCGTCGACGGAGCCCAAGTCATGGTAGCATGCAGCCATGCGCGCGGGTCCGAGGCGGTGGGGAAGGGCGACGATCACACGAAGGTTGGCGACGCTGCTCGTGACGATCGTCGCGGCCGGCTGTCGTGCGGCACCGCCGGCCGCCCGGTCGGACCCGGCGCCCGCGCCCGCCGTCAGCTCGATCGCACTTCCCGGTGCTCCCCCGGGCGGCGTGGCCATGGACTTTCTCGCGTACGATCGCACCCACCACCGGGTCTGGGTCCCGGCAGGCAACACGGGCTCCGTCGACGTCGTGGATGTCGCCGACGGCCGGGTGTCGCGGATCGGAGGGTTTGCCACCGCGGAGGTCGAGCGGCACGGGACGAAGCGGACCGTCGGCCCCAGCGCGGCGACCGTCGGGGACGGCGTGGTCTGGGTCGGCAACCGCGGCGATTCGAGCGTGTGCGCGGTCGACGCCGAGTCGCTCCGGATCGGGTACTGCGTCAAGCTCGACTCCGTGCCCGACGGGCTGGCCTGGGTCGCCGCCACCCGGGAGGTCTGGGTGACGACTCCGCGCGACAGGTCGATCACGGTGATCGACGCCGCCGCGGCCGCGGTCACCGCCAGGATCGGCCTCACGGGGGCGCCCGAGGGCTTCGCCGTCGATGATGCGCGGGGCGTCTTCTTCACCAACCTCGAGGACAGGGATCGCACGCTCGTCATCGACTCGAGGCACCGGCGGATCACGCAGACGTGGCTCACTGGCTGCGGCGACGACGGGCCGCGGGGGCTGGCGCTCGATCGCGGCCGTGACGTCCTCTTCGTCGCCTGCACGAATCGCGTGATGGCGCTCGACGCGGCGCACGACGGGCGGCGTCTGTCGACGATCGCCGTCGGGGACGGCCTCGACAACATCGACTACGTGGAGCCCCGCCGCGAGCTGTATGCCGCCGCTGCGCGCGCCGCCAAGCTCACCGTCGCGCGCCTCGATTCCGGGGGGCAGCTCACGCTGCTGGCGACCGTGGCGACCGCGCCCGGTGCGCGGAATGCTGTCGCGACCGACGACGGTACCGCCTATCTAGCCGATTCGCGCGCGGGCAGACTCATCATCGTCGCTCCGGTCGCTCCATGATGAGCATCACGGCGGTGAGTACCCTGAGCGCGTTGCTGCTACGAACCCGCCGGGACCCTCGCGACGGACCAGCGGAATGAGACCAGCGCCGCTTCCATCCTCCGGCGGTGCAGATAGCTGACGGCGTGCCGTCAGCCTGCAGCGTCACCTGTCATGCCCGCCACGGCCTCGGAGACCTTCCATCGGCGAACCTGTCGATGGGGCTTTCGTGAGCGCGCGCGAGGTGCGGTGGCACTATTTCTGCAAAGGTGCGCTTGCCAGGGAGGGCGTTATGGGCGTTATGCGAGGGATTGGTCTCATCGCGATCACTGCGTTCTGTGCCTCGATCACCGTCGCGCTGGCCGACGACACTCCGCCGGCAGCCACGGCCGAACCCAGCTCGGGAGCCAGCTCGGCAACCATGGCCGGAGCGAGCTCCGAGACGGCGGCCGGTGCCAGCTCGGGAGCCACCGCCGGAACCAGCGGTACATACACGGCGGGAACCAGCGGCACGTACACGGCGGGGACGAGCGGGACATACACGGCCACGCCCCGCGCCAGCACCGAGCCCACCACCATCGAGTGGTGGGGCGGTGAGGTCAACGTCCTCCTGGGAGGGAACTGGGGCGGGGGCATCCTCCACTACGGGGGGTACGACTACGACTTCAGCCTGAGCGGTCTCAAGTTGGCCGGCCTCGGAGCGCAGAGGGTCACCGGCTCTGCGAACGTGTACAACCTGACGCGGCCCGAGGACCTGAACGGCGTGTACGCCGGTGCGGGCATCGGGCTCGTGATCGCCGGCGGCGGCCAGGTCGCCGTGGTCCAGAACCAGAGCGGCGTCAGGCTCAACATCGTCTCGACCGGAACGGGCCTCAACGCCTGGGTCGGTCCCAAGGGCATGAAGCTCGCGATCCCGGAGTCGACTATCGCGGCCGTGAACGCGATGATAGCGGCGGATAGGGCGGCGGCCCAAGCCGAGGACGCCGCCAATCGCGCCGAGGCCGCGGTGGCCCGTCTGGAGGCTGCCGCCGACAAGCTCGCCATGGCCGAGCACGGCGCGCGGCGGGGGTCGGCGACCGCGGGTGCCGGCAAGGCGCCCCGTTCCTGGCAGAAGTGAATCGCAGTCCGGCTCCCGGCGGCGTGCTCTCCGACTGACGGCACCCGGCACATCGTCGACGAGCCCACCAGCCTCGCCCCGAGGCACCCGCTCTCGAGCGTGGGGCCCGGGGCGAGGCCGCGTCTGTCCCTTCATTCGACCGATCTCGCCGCACCTCTCTCGACGCCGCGGCTGATTGCCGGCCCCCCGCGACTTCCAGTAGAGAGTCGCGGCGCGTGACGGTGCCGGCTCGGATCATCCGCTCGAAGCGGTCCCCGACGTGATCTGGTTCGTGCTCGCGCTGGTGCTCGTGACGACGGCCTGCCGGCGGACGCCGGGAGTGAGACCGGTCGAGTCGGGATCCCGCATCGCGGTCGATGGCTTCTCCGTGCTCCCGCCCCGGGCCGAGGGCTGGCGTCTCACCCGGCGCGCGGCCGACGGCGTGTGGTTCGACCGCCCGACGCCGGAGGGCGAGTGGCACACGGTCACGGCGTTCGCGGCGCTCGACCCGCGTCCGCTGCCCGCGGGCGGGCTGGCGGCCGTCGAGGAACGGAGCCGGGGCGAGCTCGACCAGGCGGCGCTCCAGGGCATCAGCGTCGTGTCGCGGGGCACGCGCCGCATCGAGACCGCGGGCCATCGTTGCGTGGAGATGGTCTTCGACGTCGAGGATCCCGGCGTTCAGGGTCTGGGCGGCGTCCTCCGGATGGTCGGCGTCGACCGTTTCTGCGTCGCGCGCGAGACGGCGGGCGCTCCCGTGATCCACCTCGGGTACAGCCAGCGCCTCCCGCCGATGGTCGCGATGCTGCCGATCGACGCGGAGGGCAGGGCGTTTCTCGACAGCCTCGAATTCGAGGCGCCGCGCTGACACCGCACGCCGCGGGCCGCTCGACGGCGGCCCGTCGTGCTGGACGCGTCGGGGCGCTTGCGGTAGCTCTCGCGGTCCCGTGGAGCAGGCGTCATTGACCGCGTCGCGCCTCGACCCGGACACCGTGTGTGTCCGGGTCGCGGGAGTCTGGCGGCTGCGGCGCGGCCTCCTGCCGGCGGACGAGCAGGTGCGCGGCGACCCGCGCATCCTGGTGTTCCTGAAGCTCGACGAGGACCGGATGCGTGGGCTCGGCGCCGAGCGCGCCGCCACGAACGAGGCCGTCCAGGCGTTCATCGCGAACGGCCTCCGGGCGCGGCTCCAGACGCTCAGCATCGTGACCGGCGTCCTGTACGTCGACTTCGACCTGCTCCCCGGAAGCCGGCTCGACCTGGTGCAGCGCGAGGACGCTGACGTCCCCGAGATCCCGACGCTCCCCACCACGCTCGAGGAGATGACCAAGTCCGTCAGCGACGTGCTCGCCGAGATCCACGCAGTCGACTTCGACGCGATCGGCAAGGGCGCGAACGACGTGTTGCCAAGGTCGACGCGCTCGTCGAGCGG
>CAZLYE010000289.1:0-3438 GCA_964562865.1 uncultured Binatia bacterium (SeqCode)
AGGGACGCGGGTCCATACGACCCCGGAAGCCTCGAGACGCTTCGGGGCGAGGTCGTGCGCCTCGAGCGGATCCCGAGTGCCAGCGGCCGGCGCAGTCTCCGGCTCGTCCTCAGAACCGACGACGGCGCATGCGTGCCTGTCGCGCTCGGGCCTGCCTGGGTGGCGGAGCGGCAGGCGTTCACGCTCGCCGCCGGCGAGCGGGTGGACGTCACCGGGTGGCGCGTCGTGCGGAGCAAGCCGCCGCTCGCCGCCTCGGAGGTGCGGAAGGACGGCGCGACGCTCCGCCTGCGCGACGCGCACGACCTCGCCCCGCAGCGTCTCGAGGCGGCCGGGGTCATACGGGCCCGGATCCCTCGCGAGCGCCGGTGCCCCGGCGGGAAGGACGGCGCACGCGAGCGCCAGGACGATCCTTCGAGCCCGCATCACGGGATCGTCAGGGGCAACTCTCGTGCCGCTCCTGGGCCCGCCGGGACGGCGTCGGATTCGCACCAGCGCGAAGCGGGGCGGCAGCGCATTCGCAGCCCCGGGAGCACGGAGGCGGTTCCGATCCCGGCCCGGGTGGCACGCGGGATGCTCCGTCCTCCTCCATGCGCCGGATACTCGTCGGACTCGACGGCTCGCCGCTCGCCGAGACGATCCTCCCCTTCGTCGAGATGCTGGCCAGGCGGATCGCCGCCCGGGTGACCCTCCTCCACGTGGCGTCCGTCCCCGACCATCCGTCGGTCGACGAGCTCGTCCGCAAGGCGACCCGTCTCGCCGAGGGCTATCTCCGCCAGCGCCGGGAGCGGCTCGACGCGGCAGGCATCGACGCGTCGATCGCGGTCGTCACGGGCAGCCCCGCGCCCGAGATCGTCCGCTACGCGGAGCGCGAGGGTTTCGACCTGGTGGCGCTCGCGACGCACGGCCGGTCCGGCGTCGAGCGGCTCGCGTTCGGCAGCGTCGCGGACGAGGTGCTGCGCACCACGACGATCCCGCTCCTCCTCGTCCGTCCCGGCGAGGGGTGGGCCGCCGCGCCGCGCGCGATCAACCGGATCCTCGTCCCGCTCGACGGCTCGCCCGAGGCGGAGGCCGCCCTCACCGTCGCGGAGGCGCTCGCGCGCGAGTGCAACGTGCCGATCGTGCTCGTCCGCTTCGTCGAGCCGATCATCGTCGACTTCGCCGCCGATCCGACCGGCATGGCGTACGTCGACTTCCAGGGGATCCTCGACAGCATGGAGGAGGCCGCGCGCGAGTACCTTGATCGGATGGCAGCGGCGCTCGGCCGCCGGGGGGTGACGGTGACGACGGAGGTCTCCGTCGCCCAGCCCGCGGACGGGATCGCCGCGCACACCCGCCAGCGTCAGGACGACCTCGTCGTGCTCGGCACGCACGGCCGCTCCGGCTGGCGGCGCTTCCTTCCGGGGAGCGTGGCCCGACGCGTGATCCGGACGGTGGCGGCGCCGATGATCGTCTGCCCGCCCCGGAAGGGGCAGGCATCGGGCGCGTGACCGCGATCAGGTCGGCTCCTCCGCCCAGATTCCCGCTCCGCGCCGGACCCTGCGCACGAGCAGGCGGAGGACCCACCACGCGAGCCACAGGCCGATGCCGAGCGACAGCGCGGGATCGACCCAGGCCCAGCCGAACAACGCGATGGCGCCGGCGCCGCAGAGCCCGCCGACGGTCATCGCTCCGTCCGACAGCTCGTGCGCGAGCGCCGCACGGAACGACCACCAGCGCCGCGCCGGCGCCGTGAGCAGCCAGGCGCCGGTGACGTTCGCCGCGAGCCCGAAGAGAGAGAGGAGCATGAGCGCGGGCTCGGGTGGCTCGAGGCGGCCCGCCACGAGCGCGTGCACCGACACCACGATCACGCCCGCCGCGATCGCCCCGACGAGCGCCAGCACGGCGACCGCGCTGGCGTCCTCCCACCCTTCCTGCCACCATGTCCGCGGCAGGAGGAGCACGCCGAAGATCCCGACGTGCGCGAGGAGGTGCACGGCATCCGCGACCAGGAAGAGGCTCCCGCCCGTCCACGAGCCGACGAGCTCGATGCCCGCCGCGACGACCGTGACGACGACCGCGGCGACGACCCGTCCGGCGGCGACGTGGCGCTCGGCACGCGCCCGATCTGCCCTCACGAGGGCTCCTCTTCCCGCGGGCGCGCCGCCCTTTCAAGGGCCGCCGGGGCGGCGGAAGGCGGCGCGGCCGCCGGGGCGTACGTGACCGTCGCGGCCCGGTGCCGACTCGCGCGCGTCCTCGACGTGGCGGCCGTGCTGGCGGTTCTCCTCGGCATGACGGCGTGCGCGCGGCTCTCGCCCCCGTCGCCCCCGTCGCCCGCGGCGGAGCGCGAGGAGGGCGAGCGCCTCTACCAGCGCGCGTGCGCGTCCTGCCACGGCCTCGACGCGCGCGGCGGCGGGCCCGTCGCGCCCGCTCTCCGGGTGCCGCCGCCCGACCTCACGATCCTCGCCGCGCGCCACGGAGGCATCTTCCCCCGCGCCTACGTGGCCGACGTCGTCGCGGGCCGCGTCGAGCTCGCCGCGCACGGGACACGGGAGATGCCGGTCTGGAGCGACCGATTCGGCCCCGGACCCGGGAACGTCGCGTCGCTCTCGGCGCGACGGCGCGTCGAGCTCGTGACCGACCACGTGGCGGCGCTGCAGAGGAGCCCGTGACGCCGCGACGCCGAACCGTCGGGGCGCGCGCGGGGACCGAGTCGCCTCAGGCGACGAGCGTCACTGCCTTCTGCACGATGTCGCGCGCGGCATCGGGACGCGCCAGCCGGCGTGCCCGCTCGTGCATGGACGCCGCCCGCGCCGGGTCGTCGAGCAGCTCGTCGATCTTGTAGGCGAGGACCGGGAGGTTGTTGCACCGGATCGCAGCTCCCTGCTCGAGCAGGTGATCGGAGTTGCGCTCCTCCTGCCCCGGGATCGGGTTCACGATGACGAGGAGCAGCGCCTTCGCGAGCGCTTCGCTCGTCGTGAGCCCGCCGGGCTTGCCGACGAACACGTCGGCGGCCGACATGTACTCGTCCATCTCCGTCGTGTAGCCGACGACGGCGAGCGCGTTCGACCCGCCGGTGCGGTCCGCGGCGAGCGCGTCGAGCCGGCGACGGAGCTCCTCGTTCCGCCCGCAGACGACCACCACCTGAGCGGGGTGGCGGAGCTCGAGGAGGCTCGTCACCGCGTGCTCGAGGGGGCCCACGCCGAAGCCGCCGGCCGACAGCAGGACGACGGTGCGGTCTGGGCGGAGCCCGAGCTTCCGGCGCATCGCGTCCTTCGGCTTCGGCACGGCGAAGACGGGGTCGATCGGGATGCCGCTCACCGTCACCTTCTCGCGTGGGATGCCGAGGCGCACGAGGTGCTCCCGCGTCTCCTCGATCGCGACGAAGTAGTGCTCGAAGTGATGGCAGAGCCACATCGCATGGACGTCGAAATCGGTGACGACGATCGCCTGCGGGCACGC
>CAZLYE010000290.1:0-5989 GCA_964562865.1 uncultured Binatia bacterium (SeqCode)
CGGATCGCCGAAACTCGTCGTCAGCGGCTGCACTATTCTCGGTGGGACTTGTCAGGCCGAGACGGAGCAGCTGAGACAGATCACGGGGGGCTTCTGGCAGGACATCTACAAGGGCGACTACGGGCGTTTCACGTTCGGTCTTCAGGGAGGCGAAATCTGGCGGGATGCCTTCGCCGGCGTTGGTGGCAAACCGAGCACCAACATCGCGATCTTCATGACGTCGCTGCGGTACTATCCGAACCCTTGATCAGCCCCCGGCGAGTGGGCCCCGAGCAGGTCGACTTCCCGGGCGCAGGCGCGGCGTCATCGCAGCTCGGTGCCGCCGTACCCTCGACGCTTACGCGCGTCCAGCAGCTATCTCGTGCCGTCTTCAGGAATTCATCTATTCATGAACCGCCTGGATATTACGGCGGGGCACCCGAACTGCTGGTTCCGCCCCGTGCTCGCCGTCGGCGGGGTGTTCGATGGCGATGGCGGCGGCGCCTGCCCATGGAGGTCATGAATGGCGGCTGAGGTTCTGGAACCTGCCATCGCGGCCCGCGTGGACGCGCTCGGGCGCAGGATGAAATGGACGGCGCTCATGGCGCTCATGGCTCTGGGGACGACATTCGGTCTCGATGGCGCGGCGCTCTACCTCGCGCGCCGGTGGTCGGCGCAGCGCGTGGCAGAGGGCATCGAAGCCCGCCGCTTCACGCTGCTCGACGAGCGCGGCAAGGCACGGGCGGTACTGGCCGTGGAGGAGAACGGCGCTGCGACCCTGTCCTTCATCGACACAGGGGCAACGCGCCGCGCGAGCGTTGGCGTCGGCTCCGACGGTGTGCCGGCATTGGGCCTGGGGGATGGGCACGGGACCTTGCGGGCCGCCCTGGCGGTCGATGGCGACGGCCGCAGCAGCATCGGCTTCTTCGATGGAGAGAGGAACCTGCGTGCCCGGCTGGGCGTCGGTCCCGACGGGACGCCCGCGCTCAACATCCTGGACGATGCCCAGCGCGAGCGGGTCCTGCTGAGCGTCGAGCCGGGTCGCTCGCTCCTCAGAATCGCCGATCGCGCGGGGCAGACGCGCATCGGTCTCGGGCTGTCGGCGGGCTCTCCGGGGATCGTCGTGTTCGACGAGGACGGTGCGCCGATCCGCCGGCTCCCCTAGGCAGTCACAGGGAGCAGCCGAACTCCTGGCACCTGCTCGTTGCTGCATCAGGGTCGCGAGCACGGCGATTCTCGCGACCGGCTCCCGCCGATTGATCACCCGAGGGGGGGACCTTCGCGCCGGGCACCTGGCAGCCGGCCACGAGCAGAGTCGAGCCGATCGCCACGAGGGCAGCGGCGATGGTCCGGCGACGAGCCCCGCGTGCTGACCATCGAAACCGCGTGCGAGCGAGGGGACGTACCATCGGGATGGCAACGGGTGACCGAGCGCCGAGATCGAAGCTCCGAGCGCGGCGTGGTCTCGGAGGTGAGTCGGAGCAAGAGGCGTGCTGAGGCGGGACCTCGCGTGGACGCGGCGAGATCGCCGACGACGAGTCAAATTCTGGCCGAGCGTGTTGCGGGTTGAACCAGAAACGGGTCCGTCGGCCCGGGCGGCCGGCCATCGGGGTGCGGCTCCCCCGGATGGGCTACCCGATCGGGCAGCCCTTCGGCTTCCCCCCGGTTCGCTACCGCATGCCGTGGCGGGTGCGGACGCGCTCGGCGGCCGCGCCCACGTACAGACGGAACCGGCCCGGGGGGCCCTCCACGAGGTAGGGCTGCGGATAGGCGGGCCCGTTCACGCTGCGCAGCCAGCCTCGGAGGACGTCGATCTCCCGCGTGTCCGCGAGCTCCAGCTCGAGGCATTCTTCTTCGATTCTCACCGTGTTGTTCCCGGCGGGCTCCGTATCCCGCATCGCCTTCTCGCTGGCTCGCGACCGTGCCATGCCGCTCGATATAGCAGGGACCGTGCCGTGGAAAACGTCTTGTCGTACCATGCGGCCCAGCCTGCAGGATTGCGAGATTCCCGCGCCGCGGCACGGCCGCGTTGACCGCCCGCCACCACCGGTGCAAAACAGGCACCGCCTTTAGGGAGGTGGACATGGCGCAGGTGACGATCCGTCCGCTGAAAGACGGCCCGTATCAGGTGTTCGGGAGCCCTGCGCTGGTCGACCCCGAGGGCGGCTCGACCCCGGCCCAGGAAGACCCGATCTACCTCTGCCGCTGCGGCCGCTCGGAGAGCAAGCCGTTTTGTGACGGTACGCACAAGAAAGTCGGTTTTCAGGCCGACGGGTGCGTCCGGGTGTCGGCGGGGCGCTGACGGCCGACGCGCTCCACGTCTACCCGACGGCGCTGAAGGCCGTCAGCGAGCTGAATGACAAGGCGCGGGCCGCGGGGTGCCTGCTCGGCCACCGCCTCACGACCTTTCCCGAGCTGACCGACGCCCTCGCCCGTGACCTGGGCGCGCCGGCCCGGGTGCTCGAGCCGGAGATGGCGGCGGTGGTCCTCGCGCGGGCGCTCGATCGTCCCGGCACGCCGGCGGCGCTGCGCGCTCCGGGGCGCGGGATCCTCCACGAGCTGCTCGCGGTGATCGGCGATTTCGAGGCCGCGTACCTGGCGCCGGACGACGTGGCAGCGGTCGCCGCGGCGCTCCGCGCCGGGCCCGCGGCGCGCCGGCTGGCCGATCTGGCGCGCGTCTACGCCGCCTACGAGGCCGCCCTGGCGGAGCTCGGCGCCGTCGACCGCCACGGGCGCGAGCGGTGCGTGGTGGATGGGCTCGCGGCCGCCGAGGCCGCGGGTACTCGTCCGCGGACGCTCGTGGGCGTCGAGAAGATCGTGTTCGCCGAGATCTACGACTTCTCGGTCCTCCAGTTCCTGCTCGCGACTAGCCTCATCCGGCTGGTCGGGGACGCCGAGCTCGTCGCCTTCGCGCATCCGGAGAACGTCGACGCGACGCGCTTCCTCGACCGCACCTGGAACCGGTTCGTCGGCGATCCGGACATCGCGGATCGCGTGCTCCCGTCGTTCGTCGCGCGGCGCGGCCGCACCGGGAGCCTGGCGGCGGCGCTCCGCGGCGTCTTCGCGGCGGAGCCCCCGGAGGCGGTCCCGCCGGACGGCTCCGTCCGTCTCGTCGTCGCCCCGGGCCGCTACGGCGAGGTGGAGGCGGCGGTGCGTGACGTCCGCCGCCGGCTCGAGCACGGCGAGCCGGCCGAGCGCCTCGCGCTCCTCGCGCGCGACCTCGCCGTGTACGGCGACCTGATCGAGGACGTGTGCCGCCGCTACCGCGTGCCGGTCTACTTCAGGAAGGGCAAGCCGCTCGTCGCGAACGGGCTCGTGAAGGCGTGCCTCAACGTGCTGCGCTGCGTGATCGAGGGCTTCCCGCGCACCCGTCTGGAGGCAGTCCTCGACACGGACTACCTCCGCGCCGCGCCGCGGGGACTGGTGCGCGTCCTCCGGGAGGTCGGCTTCGTCGCCGAGACCGCGCGCCCGCTCGCCGAGTGCATCGCGCACCGGCTGGATCGCCTCGCGGTCGAGGCCGCTGACCCCGAGCACGCCGCGCGAGCGGCGCGGGAGCGGGCACGGCTCGAGGCGGCGGCACCGCCGCTCGTCGCCCTCCTGGCGACCCTCCGCGCGCTCGACGGCCGGCGCACGCCGGCGGGGCACGTCGGCGCGCTCCGCCGCGTGCTCCGGCGCCTCGGGCTCCGTTCGGTGCCGGCCGGCCCCGACGTCCCCCCGACGGCGCGCCGCGACGCGCGCGCGTGGGAGCGCCTCGAGCAGACGCTCGCTCTGCTCGCCGGGATCACGGGCACGCTCGCCGTCGAGCCCATGCCCCTCGCGGACTTCCTCCGTTTCCTCCTCGCGACGCTCGAGCCCCTCGAGATCGAAGACCCGGCCGAGCGCGCGGGCGTGCGCGCGCTCAGCGTGCGCGACGCGCGCGGGCTCGACTTCGACGCGGTCTACCTCCTCGGGCTCGACGACGGCACCTTCCCCGCGCCGCGCGCCGAGAGCGCGCTCTGGCCGGACACGATGAAGCGCGAGGCGAACCGTCCGGCCGCGGAGGTGCTCCGGCGAAAGCTCGGGCCCCGAGCCGAGGGGCTGCCGCTCGGCGGCCTCTTCCGGACGGCCCGCGAGGCGGGTCTCGAGGACCCGTTCCTCTTCTTTCTCGCGCTCTCAATGGCCGAACGCGAGATCGTCCTCTCGCATCCGGCGGTGGACGACCAGGGCAACCCGACCGTCCCTTCGCCGTTCCTCGACGAGATCCGCCGCTGCACGCTCGGGGAGCTTCCGACGACACGCCTCGACACGACGGCCGTCGTGCCCGCGGCGGCCGACTGCTGCGAGCTCACGGAGCTCGTTGGCCGCGCGTCGCTCGAGCGCTGGTCCCGGCGCGCCGGCGCCGGCCCCGATCGCCTGAGCGCCGCGCTCGCGGACGCCGGCCCGGCGCTCGCCGCACGGCTCGCGTCGGTCGATCGCCGCGGGACGATCGAGGAGCGGAGGACGCGCTGGTTCCTCTCGCCGGGCGGCGACACCGGCAAGGAGGCCCTCGCGGATCCCTTCGTCGGCCGCCTTCGCGGGAGCGATTCGCTGGCCGCGCGCATCGCGGCGATGCGCTGGACCCCGGGACGCCTCGACGCGCTCGGCCGGTGCGGGTTCAGGTTCTTCGCGCAGGAGGTCCTCGGGCTGCGCCGCGAGGATGATCCCGAGACGGAGGTCGGGGTGCGCGAGCGCGGCACCCTCGTGCACGCCGTGCTCGAGGCGCTCTTCCGCGCGCATCCGCGGCTCCCGGCCGATGCGAAGGCCGCGCGCGCGCTCGCCCGGGAGGACGTGGCCGTGCTCCGCGAGCACCTCGCGGGGTCGATCCTCGCGAAGGATCGGGCGCTCCTCGACGTCGCGTGGCGCCAGGTCGAGGCCGCGGTCGACGCGCTCGTCGAGGCGGAGCACGCACAGCAGACGGAGGACGACCGCGAGGGAAGGGCGGTCGCGCGCATGATGGAGGAGCCGGTCGTCTGGACGCTGCCCGACCCGGGCACGGGTCCGGGAATCACGCTCTACGGCAGGCCCGACCGCGTGGAGATCCGCCGGCGAGACGGTGTCGCCGTCGGTCTCCGCGTGCTCGACTACAAGATGAGCCGCGACCGGGCGCGCTACCTGCCGCTGGTCGACCCGAAGAAGGAGCTCGGGCGGACGGCGTTCCAGATTCCGGTCTACCTCCTCGGCGTGCGGGCGACGGTCCCGGACCTCGCCGCCGACGCCCAGTTCGAGGGCGGATACCTCCTGCTGCTCGCCGCGGCGAAGGAGGGGAAGCTGCTGAGAACCCTCGCGGGCAGCGGGCTCGACGAGATCGCCGGCCGGATCGCCACTCTCGTCGGCCGCGCGCGCGCGGGCCGCTTCGACGTCGACCCGGATCCCTGCGATCCCTACTGCGCCTACCGCGCGGTCTGCCGCTATCAGCGCCCCCCGCTGGAGGAGGAGACGAGCGGTGCCTGAGGGGTTCGGTCCGACGCCGGAGCAGCGGGCGGCCATCGAGGTCGACGGATCGGCGGTGGTCCGTGCGGGCGCCGGCTGCGGGAAGACCGCCGTCCTCGCTGAGCGGTTCGTGCACCTCCTCGCGCCGGGCTCGCCCGTGACGGAGGTGGGGCAGATCCTGGCGATCACGTTCACCGAGAAGGCAGCGGCGGAGATGCGGCGGAAGATCCGCGAAGTCGTCGCGGAGACGAGCGCCGCGGCGCCCGAGGCGGCGCGGCTGCACTGGGCTCGCGTCCGGCGGGATCTCCTCGGCGCGCAGATATCGACGATCCACGCCTTCTGCGCGCGAGTGCTGCGCGAGAACCCGCTCGAAGCCGGCATCGACCCGCGCGCCGTCGTGCTCGACGAGCACGAGAGCCGCACGTGGATCGAGACGACGGTCGAGAGCGCGCTGCTCGCAAGCCTGCGGGCCGGCGATCCGGCGGCGCGCGAGGTGATCCTCCGGCGACGCCTCGCCGGCGGACGGACGGGCGGGGCCGTCGGTCTCTGCGCCGACCTCCTC
>CAZLYE010000291.1:0-3020 GCA_964562865.1 uncultured Binatia bacterium (SeqCode)
CGCGCGGGCGCCACCGTCGACGTCGTGACGGCGGAGACGCCCTTCTACGCCGAGTCGGGCGGGCAGGTGGGGGACCGCGGCTGGCTCGAGACGGCGTCGGGCGCGCGCGTCGAGGTCACCGACACCCAGAAGATCGCGCCGGGCGTGATCGGGCATCGGGGCGTCGTCCGGGAGGGTGTGCTCGCGGTCGGCGACCGCGTGCGCCTCCGGATCGACGTCGCGCGACGCGAGGCGGCGCGCCTCAATCACTCGGCCACGCACCTCCTCCACGCCGCCCTCCGCCACCGGCTCGGCGAGCACGTGAAGCAGGCAGGCTCGCTCGTCACGCCGGAGCGCCTCCGCTTCGACTTCAGCCACCACAAGCCGGTCGACGAGAGCGCGCTCCGCGACATCGAAGACGAGACCAACGCCCACGTCCGCGCCAATGCCGAGGTGTGGAGCGAGGAGATGCCGTACGACGAGGCGATCAAGGCGGGCGCGCTCGCCTTCTTCGGCGACAAGTACGGCGACCGCGTCACCGTCGTCCGAATGGGCGACTTCTCCGTCGAGCTGTGTGGCGGCACGCACGTCCGCCGCACCGGAGACATCGGCGTCGTCAAGATCCGCGACGAGAGCGGGGTGGCGGCGGGCGTCCGCCGGCTCGAGGCCGCGACCGGCGCGGGCGCGCTCGAGCTGATCCGCCGACAGGAGGGTCTGCTGGCCGAGATCAGCGACCTCCTGAAGACCGGCGAGGACGAGGCGAAGGGTCGGCTCGAGAAGCTCCTCGCGGAGAAGCGCGAGCTCGAGAAACGGATCGCGGAGCTGCAGGGCAAGCTCGCGGGCGGCGCGTCGCGCGACGTGCTGGCCGACGCGCGACACGTCGACGGCATCACGGTGCTCGCCACGCGCGTCGAGGGGCTCGACGACAAGGGGCTCCGCGAGATGGCGGACCGGCTCCGCGACCGGATCAAGTCGGGCGTCGTGGTCCTCGGCGCGGCGCAGGGCGAGCGCGCGCTCCTCCTCGCCGCCGTCACCAAGGACCTGACCGGCCGCTTCCACGCCGGGAACATCATCAAGCAGCTCGCGCCCCTGGTGGGCGGCGGCGGGGGCGGACGTCCGGACTTCGCGCAGGCGGGCGGGAAGGACCCCGCGCGGCTCGACGAGGCTCTGGCAGCCGCGTACGACCTCCTCGGCGCCGGGAGCCGCTGACCCGCTTGTCCGACACCGCGCCCGCGCCCGCCGAGCTCCGCTTCGCGGACGCGCGGCTCTTCCGCGAGCTGCTCGGGCAGCACGACGAGCACGTGAAGATGCTCGAGTCCAAGGTCGGCGTCCGCATCGACGTGAACGACACGACGCTCACGCTCCACGGCGACGCGGTCGAGACCGAGCTCGTGAGCCGCGTGCTCCTCCAGCTCTACGGGCTGCTCGAGAGCGGCTATCCCATCTTCGCCTCCGACGTCGACTACGCGCTCCGCATCCTGTCGAGCGACCGCAACGCGAAGCTGCGCGACATCTTCCTCGACACGGTCTTCATCTCCGCCCACAAGCGCACCATCACGCCGAAGAGCGTGGTGCAGAAGGAGTACATCGACGCGATCCGGAACTTCGACATCGTGTTCGGGATAGGGCCAGCCGGGACCGGGAAGACTTATTTGGCCATGGCGATGGCCGTCGCCGAGCTGATGAAGAACAGCTTCAGCCGCATCATCCTGACGCGACCCGCGGTCGAGGCGGGCGAGAAGCTCGGGTTCCTGCCCGGCGACCTCGCCGAGAAGGTGAACCCGTACCTCCGCCCGCTCTACGACGCGCTCCACGACATGGTCGACTACGACCGCGCGCGGAAGCTCGTCGAGCGCGGCACGATCGAGGTCGCGCCGCTGGCCTTCATGCGCGGCAGAACTCTCAACGATTCCTTCGTCATCCTCGACGAGGCGCAGAACACGACCACCGAGCAGATGAAGATGTTCCTCACGCGCCTCGGCTACGGCTCGAAGGCCGTCATCACGGGCGACGTGACGCAGATCGACCTCCCGACGGGCAAGGCGTCGGGGCTGAAGGAGGCGCAGGCGATCCTCCGTGGCATCTCCGGGATCCGCATCATCCAGTTCACCGAGCGCGACGTCGTCCGCCATCCGCTCGTGCAGGAGATCATCACCGCGTACGACCGCGCGGAGCGGTGAGACGGCGATGCCGGTGGCCGCGACGATGCGCGGACGACGGGCTCCCGCGCTGGCGGCGCGCCTCGCGCGGAACGCCCGGCGGCTCCTCCGCGGCCTCCGCCTGCCCGACGCCGAGCTGTCGCTGGTCCTCGTCTCGGACCGGCAGATGCGGGCGCTCAACCGGCGCTGGCGCGCTCGCGACCGCCCGACCGACGTGCTCTCGTTCGCGCAGCGCGAGGGGCCGGGCGGTGCGCCCGACGGGATGCTCGGCGACGTCGTCATATCGGTCGACACCGCCCGGCGCCAGGCGGCGGAGCGCGGCTCGACGGTCGGACGAGAGGCCGACCGGCTCCTGATCCACGGGCTTCTCCACCTGCTCGGCTACGACCACGAGCGCTCCGAGGCGGAGGCGCGCCGCATGCGGCGGCGGGAGCGCGCGCTCGCACGATGGCTGTAGCGGTCGGCTCGGACGGCGTCGCGACGGTCGCGGTCGCGGAGCGGAGCCAGCGGCCGGCGGTCCGCGTCGGGCTTGCCATCGCGAGCGGGCTCCTCCTCTCCGCCGCGTTCCCGTCGCTGGACCTGGAGCCACTCGCGTGGATCGGCCTCGTCCCGCTCCTCGTGGCCGCGCGCGGCCTCCGGCCCGCCGTCGCGTTCCGGATCGGGTGGCTCGGCGGCTTCGTCTTCTACCTGGCGACGGTCTACTGGGTCGCGTACACGATCACGAAGTACACCACGGTCTCGCCCGCCGTCGCGGCCGGGATCCTCGTGCTGATGGCGAGCGTGCTCGCCTGCTACACCGGCGCGTTCATCGCCGGCGTGCGCTGGTTCGAGGACCGCGGGCTTCCCGCGGTGTGGCTCGCCGCGCCGCTCTGGGTCACGCTC
>CAZLYE010000292.1:0-3968 GCA_964562865.1 uncultured Binatia bacterium (SeqCode)
CCGACGGTGGCCAGCACGATGGGCTTCGTCGCCGTCGCGAAGTACTTCGTCGCCACGAACCGGGCCGTCACGCTCGGGTTCTTCGATCTGCGGACGCGGACGTACGTCCCGCAGGCCGTCAGCCCCGCGGACCAGACGCAGCCGGGCTGGCTCTCCGTCGGCGTCGACACGAACAGCTGCGCCTGCTTCCACGTGTCCGCGCGGGACACGATCACGATAGACACCGACGCGGGCAGCGTCGCGGCCGTGCTCCCCGCGGCCGCCGAGAACATCCGGACGCTCATGTTCGTCGCGACCGACGGGTCGACGTACAGCCAGTTCTTCGTCCCGAGCGGTCCCCTCGCGAATCTCCTCCAGACCGCGCAGGTCGCGACGCCACTCGACAACTGCCAGTTCGTCCCGAACCCCGACCAGGCCGACTCGGACCACGACGGCATCGGAGACGCGTGCGATCCCGACTTCACCCCGAGCACCACGACCTCGACCACCACGACGACCACCTCCACCCAGGCGTCCTCCACGAGCACGACGAGCACGACCGGCACGACGGGATCGTCCACCACGGGCACCCTGCCGCCGACCACGACGACGACCACCGGGACGCTGCCGACGACGTCCTCGACCACCACCACGACCACGTCCTCCACCCACCCGACCACCTCGACGGCCTCGACGACGACCACCGCGTCGAGCACCACGACCGCCACGTCGTCGAGCACGACCACCACGACCGCGTCCACGAGCACCACCGTCTCGTCGACGACCACGACGACCACGACGACCGTGCCGACGACCACCACCAGCACGACGACCTCGACGTCGGCCCCGACCTCCAGCACGACGAGCAGCACGACCACCACCCTGCCGCCCGAGAGCGCGTGCCTCCCGCCCACGGCACCCTCGTGCGACGACGGCGAAGCCTGCACCATCGACCAGTGCGTCCCGGGCACGGGCTGCGTCCACGACCCGGTCACCGGCCCCGCCGACCTCCTCCGCGTCGCGCCCGCGTGCACCGGCCAGCCCGTGCCGCCCTCGGTGGGCCGGCAGTTCGCGCGGGCCTGCGGGCTGCTCGGGGATGCGGCCGTCACGACGCCGAAGAACGCGAAGAAGCTCGTCGTGAAGGCGACGCGCGCGCTCAAGCGCGCCGACGGCGTCGCCGAGAAGGCCGGGAGGCGGAAGAAGGGCCGGCTGTCCGCGGACTGCGTCGCGGCGCTCCGCGCCGTGCTCGCGCCGAAGCCCCACTAGGAGGGCGGTCGACCGTCGGTTGCGAGGTGTTGGCGAGGGGCCGCGCCGTCGTGATATGAGCAGGCGTGACGCGGAGTTGCCTCCACTGCGTTCTGAACCGCGTCCTCGCCGCCGAGGCGGATGCGTTCGCCGCTCGCCGGCTCGAGGTCGTTCGGGGGCGTGAGGAGGCGAGCTGGCTCCCTGACCGGGGCGGGATCGTCTACCGGCGCCTGAAGCGCCTCTTCCGCGACGTCGCGACGGCCGCCTCGCCGGGTCCGGTGCGGATCACGACGCTCGATGCCGTCGGCCGGAGCCACGTCGAGGTGCTGGCGACCTTCACGAGCGGCACGGGCTGGCGGACGCTCTCGTGCCTGCTGCCGCGGTACGTGCTCGCGGCGCTCTGGCACGGGTACGCGGAGCACACCGAGGCGGTGTAGCGCCGCCGGATGGTCCTCATCCGGAAGCTCGCGGCCGCGCTCGACGGGCCCGGCGGCCTCCGCGTGGGCGAGCACGTGCTGGTCGCCGTCTCCGGCGGCCCCGACTCGACGGCGCTCCTCGCGGGCGTGGCCGAGCTCGCCGCCGACCGGCGCCTCCGGCTGACGGCCGCCCACGTCGAGCACGGGCTCCGGGGCGGGGAGGGCGCCGCCGACGCCGAGCGCGTCGCGCGTCTCGCGGCGAGGGTGGGCGCGGGCTTCCTCGTCCGCCGCCTCGCGCTGTCGCCCGGAGCGGGCGTCGAGGCGCGGGCGCGCGCCGCGCGCTATCGGGCGCTCGCCGCGATGGCCACCGAGTCCGGCGCGACGCGGATCCTCACCGGCCACACGCAGGACGACCAGGTGGAGACGTTCCTGCTCCGCCTCCTCCGCGGCTCCGGGCGGCGGGGGCTCGGCGCGATGCGGCCGTCGCGTGGCCGGCTCCTCCGGCCGCTCCTCGGCGCGACGCGCGCCGACGTGCGGCGCTACCTCGCCGAGCGCGGGCTCGACTTCGCGGTCGACCGCACCAACGCAGACCTGCGTCGCGCCCGGAACCGCGTCCGGC
The DNA here is from genome assembly GCA_964562865.1 of uncultured Binatia bacterium (SeqCode). Classification (GTDB taxonomy): domain Bacteria; phylum Desulfobacterota; class Binatia; order DP-6; family DP-6; genus CAZLYE01. The sequence goes on from CAZLYE010000292.1 coordinate 2,260, forward strand.
GGCTCCTCGTCCCGTTCCTCGAGAGCGAGTTCAACCCGCGCCTCGGGCCGTCGCTCGCCGCACTCGCCGCACGGCTCCGCGACGAGGACGACTTCCTGGCCGCGGCGGCCGCGGCCCGGGCACGCGAGCTGACGGTGGGCGACGCGCTCGCCGCGGCCGTCGCCGCCGAGCCGCGCGCCCTCGCGCGGCGGATCGTCCGGCGATGGCTCGAGCAGGGCGCGCGGCGGACACCGAGCGCCGCGCACGTGGAGCGCGTGCTGGCGCTCGCGGCCGGTGCGGCGCGCGGTCCGATCGCAGTCCCGGGGCCGGCCCGCGTCCTCCGCGAGGGCGACCTCCTCGTCCGCCGGCCGGGCCGCGCCGCCCACCCCGAGCCCTTCGCCCATCCGATAGCGCCCGGCGAGGCCGTCGCCCATCCCGCCGGCCGCTGGCGCCTCGCGCTGTCGCCGCCCCGACCGCGCCGCGCCGGGGAGGCCCGGGCGCCCGACGCGGCCCACGCGCTCTTCGACGCCGACGGGCTGCCCCCCGCGCTCGTCGTCCGCTCGCCGGCCCCGGGGGACCGGGTGCGGCTCCTCGCCGGCGGCACCCGGAAGGTGCAGGACGTCCTCGTCGACGCCAAGGTACCGCGCGAGGCCCGGCCGACCGTGCCCATCCTCGCGTCCGGCGAGGATATCCTGTGGGTGGCCGGCCTCGTGCGCGGGCAGGGCGCACCCGTCGCCGGCGCGACGACGCGCGTCGTGGTGGCAACGCTCCACCGCGACCGCTCCAAACCTTGATTGCCGCTGCGACGGTCCCGTGTTATTTTTCACGGGACGGATCGCCCCGGTGCTGATTTGAATCCTGTCTCGCGCAACCTCGGGCTTTGGCTCCTGCTCCTGCTGATGGGCCTGCTGCTCTGGTCGATCGTGACCAAGCAGCAGCCGCGCGAGCCGGAGATCAGCTTCAGCCGCTTCCTCCAGGCCGTGGAGGAGGGCCGGGTCTCTGAGGTCACGATCCAGGGGCAGAACATCCACGGCCGCTACAAGGGCGAGCGGGGCAGCCTCGGCGAGGGGTTCAAGACGTTCGCTCCCAAGGACGCCGACCTCGTTCGGACGCTCCGGGAGCGCGGCGTCGACATCGAGGCCCGCCCCGAGGACAACGAGCCCTGGTACCTGGTCGCGATCGTCCAGTGGGCCCCCATGCTCCTCCTGGTCGGCGTCTGGATCTTCTTCATGCGCCAGATGCAGGTGGGCGGCGGGAAGGCCATGTCGTTCGGGAAGAGCCGCGCGAAGCTGCTCTCCGAGAACACGCACAAGGTGACGTTCGCCGACGTCGCCGGCATCGACGAGGCCAAGGAGGAGCTCGAGGAGATCATCGCGTTCCTCAAGGACCCGAAGAAGTTCACCAAGCTCGGCGGCCGCATTCCGAAGGGCGTGCTCCTGGTCGGCGCGCCGGGGACGGGGAAGACGCTCCTCGCCCGGGCGATCGCCGGTGAGGCCGGTGTCCCGTTCTTCTCCATCTCCGGCTCGGACTTCGTCGAGATGTTCGTCGGCGTGGGCGCCTCCCGCGTCCGCGACCTCTTCGTGCAGGGCAAGAAGAACGCCCCCTGCATCATCTTTATCGATGAGATCGATGCCGTCGGCCGTCATCGTGGCGCAGGCCTAGGCGGCGGACACGACGAACGCGAGCAGACCCTCAACCAGTTGCTGGTCGAGATGGATGGCTTCGAATCG
>CAZLYE010000293.1:0-5343 GCA_964562865.1 uncultured Binatia bacterium (SeqCode)
GGCTTCTGCAAATCACCCTGCGTCGCGACGCTGGGAGTTTGCCAAGGAAGGCGGTCGCGCGGCTCCTCAAGGAGTCTGCGAAGAAATAGGGTCGCTATCGTCGCGGCGGCCCTTTTCGTTTCCCCCATCGCGCTTGCGCCGCTCTCAATGCGAGCGCCCGTCGCTCCTCCGCTGTTAGCGCGCCCATACGGGCTCGACCCCCCTTCAGACCGCCACGCCGCCCCAAGGACACAGCAGCCGGGTCTTTTGAGGGAGCATCGCCGGCGAGTTCCAGTGTCCGCCGGAGAGCTGCACTCGCCAATTGGTTGACGTCCCGCTCTCGCTGGCGCAGCTTCGTCACCTTGCCGCCCTTGCCAGACCGCTTTCGCATGCTGCCCATGATGCCAGGGACGCGGGCGAAGCGGAACCCCCAGGGGAAATTCAAAATGAGTCACTACCACAGAACGTCCGATAAGAATCGTTATGTCAACTTTTCCCCACGAACCCCCACACCGACGCGCCCGGCCTTCGCCCCTGCTCGCCGGCTTCTAAGGTCCCTCGAGGAAGGGCTTACTCTCGCGAGATTTCGGGTAGCCGCGATCGGCCAACTCCCGCTCGCACTCGGTCTGAGTCCGGAATGGCTTCCGCCGCATCGGAGCCAGGTCCTGCCAGGCGTTCACACCGACCCACGGCTGGCCGCTGATGAGCCAGGCTCCCAGAAAGATCCGCGACAGCTCCCGCCGTCGCACAGGGTGCTCACGCTCGAGCTCGCGGCCTCGCCCAGACCGCACGGGGCGCAACTAAGGCTTCCACTCCTCCCGCAAGCGGATTCTGAGGTGCGCGACCCACGCGTCGAGCGCAGCGAGGGAATCCGGATCGCGCCACGTCCAGGCTTCCTCGACGAGGTGAGCGAGACGATCCCACTCGGCGTTCAGCGGCTCGTCGTCGGGTGAGATGCCCACCTCGCGGTAGCGGTCGAGGCAGACGACCTTCGCTGACTGGGCCTGGGACGACTCGGGCACAGGTGGAGCCTGCTCCCGGATCTCCGCGAACGCCCCGCGTAGCGTACGGTCGATGGTCCGCGGAGGCTGCGTTCGCGTCCACGGGTACGGGCCGAGGTCGGTGCTCCGCAACGTGACGCCGGTGATGTGCGCGAAATTCTCGAGCACGGCTTCGTCCCGGGCACTGAACTCCCGCACTGTCCGGCGCGCGACGGCGAGCGTACCCGAGAGCCCGTCGGGCGTCGCAAACGGGGCGATGATGAGACTCCGGACTCGGTTTCGTAGTGCGATGCTGCGGACGATCGGTCGCCGCTCGCGCCAGACGTCCCCGCTCCGAAAGGTCCGCCCACGCGTGACCACCATGCCGTTGAGGCTCTCCCCGGTGGGCAGCGCCTTCTCTGCCATGACGCCGCCCGTCCCGAAGACGTCCAGGAGAACGAGGCGGTCCGGGTTCGGCATGCGCATCGTGACGACCGCCACCTCGGCCTGGCAGAGATCGGCGGCGCCGTGAACCACCCGGGCGAGGATCGTGCTCATGCGGTCACCACCGCGGACCCGCCACGCGGCGACGGAGTGTCGACCAGGTAGCCCGAGACGGCCACGGAGACTGCGACGGCGTTCTCAGGCGAGGGCGATTTCACGAGCTTCCCTTCATGCCGCTTCGCATAGCACGCGGGGGCGCGACCCTACTGCGATTGCAGAAAGCGTGTCAAGGTCGCTGGGGACTCTCGCGACCTTCGCCTGTGGTCAGCCAACAACCCGGGCTGCACGCGACGCATGCGGGTGTAAAGGCGCACCCAGGACGCCGGTCCGTCAAACGTCCCCCGGCGTCCTCGACGGACCCGGGGCCGCCCTGTAGAACGCCTCCGGCGATGCGGATCGCCCTCTTCTGCCCGAGCTGGGGCCAGGTCGGCGGGATCGAGACGAAGGCCCGCATCCTGGGCGAGGCGTTCGCCGCCCGCGGACACGCGGTCGTGGTGCTCGCGCGCGGCGACGCGCCGTCGACGTCGCGGGACGGCGACGTCCCGCTCGTCCGGCTCCCCTACCATCAGCTCCCGCGCCGCGGCCGCCACGTCGCCCGGCAGCTCCGCTTCGCACGCGAGCTCCCGGGCACGATCCGCGGGCTCCGCCGCGCCGTGGTCGACGCACGCGCCGACGTCCTCCTCACCCTCGCCGTCTCGTCGTACGCGCCTTACGTGATCGGCCTCGCGGGTGCGGTCCCCGTCGTGCTGAGCCTCGAGGGTGGAGAGCTCGGATTCACCTCCCATCCGCACGTCCTGCGCTGGGCGCTCCGCCGTGCGACGCACGTGGTCGCGGTCGCGACGTCGTTGCGTCGCGCTGCCGTGGAACTCGCTCCAGAGATCGCCTCACGCGCGACCGTCATCCTGAACGGCGTCGATTCCGAACGCTTCGGGACGGGGCCCGCGTTCCCCCACCCACGCCCGTACGTCCTCGCGGTCGGCCGCCTGTCGCGCCAGAAGGGACTCGACGTGCTGCTCGACGCCTTCGCGCGCCTCGGCAACGGCGACGTCGACCTCCTCGTCGCGGGCGAAGGCCCCGAACGGCCGGCGCTCGAGGCGAGGCGACGCGAGCTGGGGCTCGAGCGGCACGTCCACTTCCTCGGCACCGTCGACGGCGCCGACACGCCAGCGCTCTACCGGGGCGCGGTCCTGGTAGCCTGTCCGTCCCGCTGGGAGGGTCTGCCGCTCGTCTGTCTGGAAGCCATGGCGAGCGGACGCGCCGTCGTCGCGAGCGCGGTCGACGGCGTTCCGGAGGCCGTCCTTGCGGACGAGACCGGCGTCCTGGTCCCGCCGGACGATCCCGCGGCGCTCGCGGCCGCACTCGCGGGGTTGCTGCACGCTCCGGAGCATCGCGATCGTCTCGGCGCCCGCGGGGCCGCTATCGTGCGCGAGCGCTTCGCGTGGTCGAACGCCGTGGACCGCTACCTGACGGTTCTCGACGGGGCCACCGCGCGATAGATTTGCCCTCCCCTTCCTCGCCCGATATACGACCAGCGGGCGGCGTGCCGCCCGCCTTCTCGTGAGAGTGCTCTTCTTCAGCCCGCACTACGGGACGATGGGCGGCGTGCGCTCGATCATCGACGCGCTCGCCCGGACCGCTCGCAAGGCGGGGCACGACGTGGCCGCCGTGGTCGACGGCGACGCTTCTCGAGCGCCAGGGCAGGCCCTGGCCGTCCGCCTCTATCCCTTCCCGGCACGCGCACGCGAGATCCGCCGGCTCCGGCGCTTCGCACAGAAGTTCCCCGTCGGCTCGATGCGGCTCGTCGCGGCGGTGCGCGGCGCGGCACCCGACGTCGTGAGCGTGCACTGCATGCGGCGCTTCGCGCCCTACGCCGCGCTCCTGCGCCGGGCGACGGGCGTGCCGCAGGTGCTGAACCTCCAGGAGGGCGCGCTGCCGCCGGGGATGCCCGAGAACCCCGGTCTCTTCCGCCTCCTCGCGCGCACCGCGGACGCCGTCGCGGCCTGCTCGGGCGAGGCCGCCGCGTACGCGCGTCACGTCGGCGGCGCCCGGCGCGTGACGGTCGTCCCGAACGGGTACGATCCGGCCGAGCTCCACCCCAACCTCCCCTTCCAGCACCCGCGCCCCTACGTCCTCGGCCTCGGGCGCCTCGAGGCGCAGAAGGGATTCGACGTGCTGATCGAGGCACTCGCCCGCCTCGAGGCGGGCGTCGACGTCCTGCTCGCCGGCGACGGCAGCGCGCGCGCGGCGCTCGAGGCACAGGCGAGCGCTCGTGGTCTCGGCGAGCGCGTACGCTTCCTCGGCACGACCGACCGTGCGACGACCGTCGCGCTCCTGCGCGGCGCCGCGCTCCTCGCCTGCCCGTCCCGGTTCGAGGGGCTGCCGCTCGTCTGTATCGAGGCGCTCGCCGTGGCCCGGCCGGTGGTCGCATCGGCCGTCAACGGCATCCCGGAGCTCGTGCGCGACGGGGAGACGGGGTTCCTCGTACCCCCCGACGACGCGGCCGCGCTCGCGGCCGCGATCGGACGCGTGCTCGCCGACCCGGACGGCGCCGCGCGGCTCGCCGCCAGCGGCCGTGCGGCGGTCGAGCGCACCAATGCCTGGTCTGTCGTCGCGCCCGCCTACCTGGCGCTCTGCGCCGAGGTCGCCGGCGGCCCCGCCGCGGCGGCTGCGTGACGGGATGAGCGCAGCCGGCGGTCGGCGCATCCTCGTCGTCGGGCTCGACGGCGCGACCTTCCGCACGCTCGGCCCGTGGGCCGCCGCGGGCGAGATGCCCGAGCTCGCGCGTCTCATGGCCACCGGCGCGCACGGGGAGCTCCGCTCGACGTTCCCGCCGCTCACGCCTCCCGCGTGGGCGTCGTTCATGACGGGGAAGAACCCCGGGAAGCACGGCGTGTTCAGCTTCCGCCGTCTGGCGGCGACCGCCTATCGGAGCGGAGAGCTGATCACGGCGAATCAGCTCCGCGCGCGCACGCTCTGGGACATCGTCGGCGACGCGGGCCGCCGCGTCGGCGCGATCAACGTCCCGCCCTCGTACCCCGTGCGGCCCGTGAACGGGTTCATGGTCGCCTGCCTGATGGCGCCGCCGGGCGAGGCTGCCGTCATCCATCCGGCCGAGCTGCGCTCGGTCCTCCCCGACGACTACACGATCTCGATCGAGCCGCCGCGCCAGCTCCTCCCCGCCGACCCGGCGTACCGCGAACAGTGCCTCGACTACCTCGGCCGCCTGCGGCGCCTCGCCGAGCAGCGTCTCGCGGTGACGCTCCGGCTCCTCCGCGAGCAGCCCTGGGATCTGCTGTCGGTCGTCTTCTACGAGCCGGACCGCATCCAGCACTTCTTCTGGAGTCACCTCGCGGCGGCGGGTCCGGCCGGCGTCGCCCCGGACGTGGTCGCGGCGATCGCGGACGAGGCGCGCGCGATCTTCCGGCAGCTCGACCGCGCGCTCGGCGAACTCGTACGCGCCGCCGGACCCGAAACGGTGACGCTCGTCGTGTCGGACCACGGCTTCGGCCCGGCGCCCGAGCGCTTCGTCTACGCGAACCGCTGGCTCGCGGACCGCGGCTTCCTCCACGCCCGCGCCAGCTGGCGCTGGCGCCGCCGCCTCGTGCGGAACCTGCCGGCGAAGCTCCGCGCCCGCTACGACACGGTCGAGAACGTCTTCGTCGACTGGAGCCTGAGCCGCGCCTGGTGCGAGGTGATGGAGACGCGGAGCGCGGGCGTCTGGCTGAACGTCCGCGGGCGGCAGCCCGAGGGACGCGTCGCGCCCGGCGCGGAGTACGAGGCCGTGCGCGAGGAGATCCGCCGCGGACTCGCCGAGCTGCAGGACAACGGTCGTCCCGTGTTCGCGCTCGTCGCACGGCGGGAGGACGTCTACAACGGCCCC
>CAZLYE010000294.1:0-4116 GCA_964562865.1 uncultured Binatia bacterium (SeqCode)
AAGCTGCTCGACGAGGGCATGGCCGGCGACAACATCGGGTGCCTCCTGCGCGGCATCAAGCGCGAGGAGATCGAGCGCGGCCAGGTGCTCGCCAAGCCCGGCTCGATCACGCCGCACACCAAGTTCCAGGCCGAGGCGTACGTCCTCACCAAGGAGGAGGGCGGCCGCCACACGCCGTTCTTCAACGGCTACCGTCCCCAGTTCTACTTCCGCACCACCGACGTGACGGGCATCTGCACGCTGCCCGAAGGCACGGAGATGGTGATGCCGGGCGACAACGTACAGCTGAAGGTGGACCTGATCACCCCGATCGCGATGGACGAGGGCCTCCGCTTCGCCATCCGCGAGGGCGGCCGTACGGTGGGCGCCGGCGTGGTCACGAAGATCTTCGAATAGCCCCGGGATGAACGACAAGATCCGCATTCGCCTGAAGGCGTACGATCACCGGCTCCTCGACCAGTCGGTACGCGAGATCGTGGAGACCGTGCGCCGGACGGGCGGGCGGGTCGCCGGTCCGATCCCCCTCCCGACCCACATCGAGCGGTTCACGGTGAACCGCTCCCCGCACGTCGACAAGAAGTCGCGCGAGCAGTTCGAGATCCGTACCCACAAGCGGCTCCTCGACATCCTCGAGCCGACGCAGCAGACGATCGACGCGCTCGGCAAGCTCGATCTCGCGGCCGGCGTCGACGTGGAGATCAAGCTCCAGTGACCATCGACGGTCTCATCGGCCGGAAGGTCGGCATGACGCAGGTCTACACGGCCGAGGGTCGTCTCGTCCCGGTGACGGTCATCCTCGCCGGCCCGTGCACCGTGGTGGCCATGCGACGCGCCGAGCGCGACGGCTATCCCGCCGCGCAGGTCGGCTTCGGAGCCGTCAAGGCTCGGCGGCTGACGAAGGCGCGTGCCGGCCACTTCACCAAGGCCGGGACGGCGCCGTTCGCCGTCCTCCGCGAGTTCCGGACCGGCGACGGCGAAGCGCCCACGGTCGGCAGCGAGATCCGGGTCGCGGACGTCTTCCGGGCGGGCGAGCGCGTGCACGTGACCGGGATCAGCAAGGGACGCGGCACGGCGGGCGTCATGAAGCGCCACCTCTTCTCGGGGTTCCCCGGCTCGCACGGGACGCACGAGTACTTCCGCCACGGTGGCTCCATCGGCAACCGCTCGTTCCCCGGCCGGGTCTTCAAGGGGAAGCGCATGGCGGGCCGGTACGGCGCGGACCGCGTCACGACGCGCAACCTCGAGGTCGTCGCCGTGAAGGCCGACGAGAACCTCCTCCTCGTCCGCGGCGCGGTTCCCGGCTCCCGGAACGGGACCGTGATGGTGCGCAAGGGTCCCGGAGGACGGCGCTGACATGGCGGAGGGAACGGTGACGCTGCCTGTCGTGTCGCAGACGCGGGCCAAGGTCGGCGAGATCGAGGTCCCCGCGGGCGTCGTCGCCGGGCCGGTGCGCGAGCATCTGCTCCACGAGGCCGTGCGCAGCCAGCTCGCCTCGCGGCGCGCGGGGACGGTCGCGACCAAGACGAAGGGGTTCGTCAGCGGCGGCGGCAAGAAGCCGTGGCGGCAGAAGGGCACGGGCCGCGCCCGTGCCGGCAGCATCCGCTCGCCGCTCTGGGCGGGTGGGGGCACGATCTTCGGTCCCCAGCCGCGCGAGTGGTCGTACCGGCTGCCGCGGAGCGCGCGGCGTGCGGCGCTCCGTGACGCGCTCGCGAGCCGACATGCCGCGGAGAGCCTCGTCGTCGTCGACCAGCTGAAGCTCCCCGAGGCGAAGACCAAGCGGATGGCGGAGTGCCTCGGCGGGCTCGGGCTCGCGGACGTGACCGTGCTCGTCGTCCTCGCGGCGCCCGACGACGTCGTCGAGCGCGCGGCACGCAACCTTCCCGGGGTGAAGGTCCTCCCCGCGCGTGCGCTCAACGTGTACGACGTACTCGCGCATGCGAAGCTGCTCGTGACCCGCGCGGCACTCGAGGAGGTCGCTCGCCGGCTGGGAGACGCGGAATGAGCCCGAACGACGTCGTGCAGGGTCCGATCATCACCGAGAAGGGCACGCTCGTGAACGAGCTCGGCAACCAGGTGGTGTTCCGGGTCCACCCGCGCGCCAACAAGGTCGAGATCCGCCAGGCCATCGAGAGCCTCTTCAAGGTGCGGGTCGAGAAGGTCCGCACCAGCCGCCAGCTCGGGAAGATCCGCCGGGTCGGCCGGCACATGGGCCGGCGGCCCGACTGGAAGAAGGCCTACGTGACGCTCGCCGAGGGCAGCCGGATCGACTTCTTCGAGGGAGCGTAGGGACATGCCGACCGTCCAGTACCGCCCGACGTCGCCCGGACGCCGCTTCCAGACCGGCTTCGACTTCTCGGAGATCACCAAGACGAAGCCCGAGCCGTCGCTCACCGCGCCGATCCGCAAATCGGGCGGGCGGAACAACCTCGGGCGGATGACCCTCCGCCATCGTGGCGGCGGTCACAAGCGGCTCTACCGCGTGATCGACTTCAAGCGGAACAAGGAGGCGATCCCGGCCACCGTGGCGGCGATCGAGTACGACCCGAACCGCTCCGCGCGGATCGCGCTCCTCACGTACGCCGACGGCGAGAAGCGCTACATCCTCGCCCCGATCGGCCTCGCGGTGGGCGACCGCGTCGAGGCGGGGCCCAAGGCCGACATCAAGCCGGGGAACAGCCTGCCGCTCGCCGCGATCCCGCTCGGCACGATGGTGCACAACGTCGAGCTCCGGGAGGGGCGCGGCGGCCAGCTCGGACGCAGCGCCGGTGCGGCCATCCAGCTGATGGCGAAGGAGGGGGACTACGCCCTCCTGAAGCTGCCGTCCGGCGAGCTGCGGCGCGTGCGGCTCGCGTGTCGCGCGACGATCGGGCAGGTCGGCAACCTCGAGCACGAGAACATCTCCTACGGCAAGGCGGGCCGCATCCGCTGGCTCGGCCGGCGTCCGAAGGTCCGCGGCATGGCGATGAACCCGGTCGATCATCCACACGGCGGCGGCGAGGGCCGCTCGAAGGGCAATCACCCACAGTCGCCGTGGGGCCAGCCGGCCAAGGGCTACAAGACGCGGTACAACAAGCGAACCGAACGCTGGATCGTCCAGCGGCGGAAGAAGTAGCGGCAGGACGCGATGGCGAGATCCGTCAAGAAGGGCCCCTTCATCGACGCGCACCTCATGAAGAAGGTGCGCGCGATGCTCGAGTCGGGCGAGAAGCGGGTGGTGAAGACCTGGTCGCGCCGCTCGACGATCACGCCCGACATGGTCGGCTTCACGTTCGCGGTCCACAACGGGCGGAAGTTCATCCCGGTGTTCATCACGGAGAACGCGGTCGGTCACAAGCTCGGGGAGTTCGCGCCGACGCGGACGTTCCACGGTCACTCGGGCGATCGCAAGGGCAAGGTCGAGGGCGCCGTGCCCGGCGCGGCACCGGGGGCTCCGCCGGGTGCCCCGGGTGCTCCGCCGCGCGCCGCACCGGGTGCGGCGGCGCCCGCACGGAAGGCTCCGGGGGCCGCGTGACGGAGACGCGGGCGACATCACGGTTCGTTCGTCTGACGGCGCAGAAGGCGCGCCTCGTCGTCGACCTGATCCGCGGCAAGCCGGTCGAGAAGGCGCTCGCAATCCTCGAGTACACGCCGAAGCGCGGCGCGAAGACCGTCCTGAAGACGCTGCGCTCGGCGGTCGCCAACGCGGAGTCCACCCAGAAGGTCGACGTCGACGCGCTCTACGTGAAGCGTGCCTTCGTCGACGAGGGACCGACCGCGAAGCGGTTCCTCCCGCGCGCGCACGGGCGGGCCACCAAGATATTCAAGCGGACGAGCCACATCACGGTGGTCGTCGACGCCCGCACGGGCGGAGAGGAGTAGCGGCGTGGGTCAGAAGGTCCATCCCAAGGGATTCCGCCTGGGCGTCATCGAGAACTGGGACTCGCGCTGGTTCGCGCGACGCGACTACGCCGACCTCCTGCACGAGGACACGAAGGTCCGGAGCTTCCTGAAGAAGCGCCTGTACCACGCCGGCGTCTCCAAGATCGAGATCGAGCGGGCGGCCAACAAGGCGAAGATCAACATCCACACGGCGCGGCCCGGCATCGTGATCGGCAAGAAGGGCGCGGAGATCGAGAA
>CAZLYE010000295.1:0-4954 GCA_964562865.1 uncultured Binatia bacterium (SeqCode)
CCCTCCTCTACCGGCTCGTCGAGCGCGCCGACGTGTTCCTCACGAACTTCCTCCCCGACGCCCGCGAGCGCCTCCGCATCACGTACGACGACCTCCGCCGCGTGAACCGCCGGCTCGTCTACGCGAAGGGGCACGGCCAGGGCGCCCGCGGTCCCGACGCGCGGCGGGGCGGCTACGACGGCGTGTCGTTCTGGGCGCGCGGCGGGATCGCCGACCGGCTCTCCGCCCCGGGCGGGCCCTACGTGCAGCAGCGGCCCGCCTTCGGGGACTTCATCGGGGGCATGTGCATCGCGGGCGGCGTGGCGGCTGCCCTCTTCCACCGCGAGCGGACCGGCGAGGGGATCGAGATCGACGTGTCCCTGCTCGGCACCGCGATGTGGGTGCTGTCGCCCGACATCACGGCCGCGCTGATGTACGAGCGGATGCTGCCCACCGCCCCCGAGATGAAGATGGTGCCGAACCCGCTCGTCGGACCGTACGCCTGCCAGGACGGCAGGACGCTCGTCCTGATGATGCTCCAGTCGGAGCGTTTCTGGCCGCACTTCGCGGAGACGATCGGGCGGACCGACCTGCTCCAGCGCTATCCGACACCGGAGGCACGGCAGGCCGGACGCCAGGAGATCGCCGAGGAGCTCGCGCGTCACTTCAAGACGCGTCCGCGCGACGAGTGGGCCGACGTGCTCCGCCGCTCCGAGTGCATCTGGGGTCCGCTCCAGTCGCCGATCGAGCTGCCCGACGATCCGCAGGTCGCGGCGAACGGCTACCTGCTCGAGTCGCCCGGGGCCGACGGTCCGGTCCGCGTGTGTGCGAACCCGGTGCAGTTCGGCGGCGCGCCGCCGACCGTGAAGCGGGCGGCGCAGGAGCCGGGTGCGCAGACGGAGGAGGTCCTGCTCGAGCTCGGCTGCTCGTGGGAGGACATCGGGCGCTGGAAGGAAGCCGGCGTGGTGTCATGAGGCTCGGCACGGTCGCCAGGCTCTGGCGCTACCCCGTGAAGTCGCTCCGGGGCGAGCGCCTCGATCGGGTCGCGGTCGGGCCCGCCGGCCTCCCGGGCGACCGCGCCTTCGCGCTCCGCGACGCGCGCGACGGCCGCATCCTCTCCGCGAAGCGCACCGTCGGCCTGCTCGCGCTGCGCGCCGCCTACCCCGAGGGTCCCGAGCGGCCCGCCGTGATCGTGCTCGGGGACGGCCGGCAGGTGCGGACGGACGCCCCGGACGCCTCCGACGTCCTCTCCGGCGCGCTCGACCGCGCCGTGCGGCTCTGCGGGCCGAGTGACACGACCCCAGACCGACACGTCGAGTGGGACGAGGAGATGACGTTCGACGCCCCGCCCGGTGCCTTCGTCGACCTGGCGCCGCTCCACGTCCTCACGAGCGCGAGCCTCGCGGCCATCGCCGCGCACCGCCCCGAGGGTCGCTTCGACGCGCGTCGCTTCCGGCCGAACGTCCTCATCGACTGCGGCACGCGCCGCGACTTCGTCGAGGACGAGCTCGACGGGAAGGTGGTCGCCTTCGGCGCCGCGGTCCGCCTCCGGATCTTCATGCCGACGATCAGGTGCGCGCTCACGACGCGCGCGCAGGACGAGCTGCCCGCCGACCCCGCGATCCTGCGGACGGTGATCGAGGTGCACGGGGGAAACCTCGGCGCCTACGCCACCGTCGAGTCGCCCGGCGACGTCCGCCTCGGCGACGCCGTCGTGGTCGAGGGTTGACCCTACGACGGGTCGCAGGGCCCGCTGCAGAGCTGCTCGACGTCGCCCGCCGGTCGGAGGAAGCGATCGACCTGCTGGAGCGTCGGCGCCGTCGGGGCAGCCGATCCCTCCGCACCGTGCGCGCCGTTCTCGAAGGCGGGCGGCGTGTTCGTGAACGGCGGGACGCCCGAGTCGCAGCGGGTCCGTGTGGCCTTGTCCCCTGGGCCCGGACAGTCGGCGTCCGTCGTGCACGCCGCGCCCGGGTCGTCCTGGCCGGACACGTTGCAGCGCGAGATGCACTTCCCCCAGTCGATCTCGACGAACCCCGAGCCGTCGTAGCCGCCAGCCACCTCCGGGACGTCGAAGAAGTGGTGGAGCGGCGGCGCGAGCTGCCCGAAGCCGAGCGAGCGCAGCATGATCTCGGTGGCGACGTTCGACACCTGGGAGTCGCACGTCGACATGTGCATCAGGACCTTGTGCGGCACGGGCGGATCCGAGAGGTCGCCGGCCACCAGGTGGTCCATGTAGCCCTGCGGCTCGGCGCGGTCCCAGAGCTGCTGGATGAGGGCGACGTCGAGCTGCTCGTCGAGCCGGTCCGTGTAGAAGGCGCGCGAGATCGCGAGGAACGGGTTGAAGTCGATGCTGCGGTGGAGGAGCGTCGAGTAGTTCGCCCCCGGGACGGCGAGGAAGCCGCGCTTGAAGTCCTCGGCGATCGACATGATCGCGACGCCGAAGATGCCGCCCTGGCTGCCGCCCGAGTAGTAGACCTCCGTCGTGTCGATCACGGGCGTGCCGCCGAGTACGAAGGCGGGGTCGGAGTCGAAGCCGTGGACCGGGTCGAGCATCAGGCGTCCGAGGAGCAGGTGGTTCAGGAACCCCTGGTGCAGCCGCTCGGGGATGAAGTGGAAGTTCGAGGAGTCGGGGATGGCCTGCGTCACGATGGTCCCGACGTCCTGGTCGGACATGCCCTGCATGTCGACCCCGCCCATCACGAACCCGTAGAGGTTCCCGAACGGAGCGAGGCCGCGCACCTGGTACCGGTTGCCGAGGAGGCCGTGGCCCCAGAGGCTCGGCCGGCCCGGGACGGCGGGGCCGGTCCCGTCGTACACGCCGCGCGGGATGTCGACGACGAACGGTACCGTCGCGAAGCCGTTCTGCGCCGGCACGCCGCCGACGAGGTTCAGCCGCGAGCCGGGGGCGTCGGCCGTCATGAACAGCGGTGCCTGGAACGTCCCCTCGATCTCCCGGTAGATGGTCGAGCTGAAGTTGTCCGTGATCTTGGTCACGGTGAAGGCGGGCGTGCCGAGCGCGAACGCCTGGTCGCGCACGGCGCGGATCCAGCCGGTCAGCGCCTGGCTGCTGGCCGTGGTGAAGTCCCACGCGAGGAGGAGCTGCGTGGTGTCGACCCCGTGGGCCGCGAGCGACTGCAGCACCGACGCCATCTGCGGCCGCCGCGCTTCGATCGTCGCCGCGCAGCCCGCGCCGCACGCGGAGGCGAGGTCGTCGACCGGGTCGACGCCCACCCGCGAGTACGCGCGGAACGGCAGCCGCGCCGCGATCGGCGTCCCCTGGGTGTCGACCAGCCCGCGGATCGCGACCAGGTAGCGGTGACCGTCCTGGAGCCGCTGCCCCGGACGGATGATCAGCGCCTTCCGCGTCACGTCGTCCGTGTTGGCGTCCATCTCCGCGAAGTGGACGATGCGCTCGCCCGTCTCGGCGTCCATCAGGATCGTCGGATGGTCGGCGTCGAGCGAGCGCGCGTAGTTGGCGTGGGAGGCGACGTTCGACGCGGTCAGGTCGACGGGAAATCCGGTGTCGGGGAAGAGCGCCAGGATCACCGGCCCGGGGCTGAAGCCGTCGAGCGTGTTCCAGTCCGTCGGGTCGATGTGCCGGATCCCGTTCGAGGGCAGCGCGTCCGGCGGATAGGCGACGCGCAGGCCCGTCGGCGTGGACGGATCGGCGGCGAGGAAGTACGACGACGGGTACGGCAGGATGCAGCGCTCGTCGATGAGGAAGTCGCACGGCTCCGGTGATGCGACCGCGAGACCGCAGAGCGACGACACGCGCGCCGGCCGCGCGCCGGCAAACGCGCCGAACGACTGGTCGGCGAACGGCACGTAGGCCGGGCTCGCGGCGCAGAAGAGGCGCCCGCGGCGCTGCCTGCACGACGAGACGCACGTCCGCGCACACCCGTTGCCCGTGTCGACGAAGACGCGCGCCGCGGCGAGCTGCCCGATGAGCGCCGCCGTGCCCGCCGCGGGCTCGTTCACCAGGATGCGGACCGTGTCGTGCTGCCCGCGCGCGTCCCGCAGGATGATCCGCCCGACGAACGTGCCGGCATGGTCGTACTTGGTCGCCTTCGAGTGGACGACGAAGTGCTCGGGCGGCACGTCGATCTCGTGCAGGACCGTCCCGTCGGCCGCGGCGGCCAGGCGGAGCCGGAGGCCGGGCCCGCCCGAGATCAGGTTCGCGTGCGTGAGCCCCGCACCCGTCACCGTGGCCTCGAAGCGGAGGTGTCCGCCGGCGAGCGTCATGTGGGTGATCGACCCGCCACCGCAGTCGGGCGCGGCGACCGCGGGCGCGGGGGCGAGAGTGACGAGCAGCGCGACGAGCGAGCGGCGGGTGAGCGACATGCGGGACCTCCGGGCGCTTTCTTAACACGCGCACCGCGGGCTTCGTCCACACGAATCGTGCGCCGGGCGACCGTGGCGGCTCCCGGAGTGACATAGTAGATCCGGGCCGCATGAGGCTCGCGCGCGCGCTGTCGCTCGGTCTGATGCTGCTCGCGGTGTGCCCGGCGGCCGGCGGTGGGCCCTCTCCGCACGACGCCACCTCGCACCAGTCGTTCGCCGACGTCGAGCAGTGGAGCCGGGTGTTCGACGACCCGGCACGCGACGCGTGGCAGAAGCCCGTGGAGCTGGTCGCGGCGCTCGGGCTCACGCCCGGGATGACGGTCGCCGACGTCGGCGCCGGTACGGGTTATCTGAGCCATCATCTCGCCGCGGCGGTGGGGCGCGACGGGACGGTGCTCGCCGTCGATCCCGAGCCGCGCATGGTCGCGCACCTCCGCGAGCGCGCGGAGCGCGAGAAGACGCCGAACGTGGTGCCCATTCTCGCGTCGACCGACAACCCACGCCTCCCGGCGCACGGCTGCGACGTCGTCCTCCTCCTCGACACGTACCACCACATCGACGACCGCCTCGCCTACTTCCGCGCCCTGCCCCGCGCGCTCCGCCCCGAGGGCCGCGTGGTGATCGTCGACTGGAA
>CAZLYE010000296.1:0-5655 GCA_964562865.1 uncultured Binatia bacterium (SeqCode)
GCCGAGCGGAGGCGGGCGGGAGGTCTCGGATTCGTTCGGGCGTACACGCTCACGCGGATCCGCTCGTCGGGATCGGCCTTGCCGACGCGCGTCGAGTCCGGGACCGCAGACCGCCTGCTGCCGGGAATGGGGACCATGTTCGTGAGATTCGGCATCGGAGCCCTCCTTGGTGGGTGTGGATGGAAACGAGGAAGCAGGCGGTATGCCAGTGCGCGCGCGAGAGACGGCGACACGCGCGCCGGGCGGCCTGCGCAGGTGACGTGACGTCTCGTCGCACGGGATCGTGCGGCCGGCGGCCGATCACGAACGCGAGGGCGACGATACGGGCGCGTCCGATGGATCCGCCGCGTGCTTGAGGCTCCGCCTCGCTCGGCGCGGCACGCGGCGCCGTGTCCACTTCAGCGGACACGGTGTCCGCTCGAGCGCTCGGTCCGCTGTCCCAGGCGCGGAAGCTCGCCGGTGCGCTTTCGCGGCACGGCGGTTGCTCCGGCTGCGGTCAACTACTGCTGCACGGGAGAGGACGCGCCGGTCATCGCGACTCGGTCACGGCTCCGCCGAGCTCCGCCACCGCGGCGCGATACTCCTTCGAGCTCCGGAGGAGCCGCCCGCCCCACAGCACGAGCGCGTCCACCTTGTCCCGCGGGAGCGCGAGCCGCGTGTCGACGTGCTCGAGGAGCTCCTTGTCCTTGCCCTCCGGCATCGCATCGAAGCGGACGTGGACGACGTGAAGAGAGGGCTGCGGCGGCCGGAATTCCTCGGTGGCGTTCAGCGTCGTCCGGCACCGCGACTCGCACGCCGCTCGCCGGCGCTCGGGCCGACACAGCTCGGTGCACCAGGTCTGGCGCCGCTCGAAGCCCTTCACCGCCCGCGTCCACTCGTCGGCGAGCGCGCCGGCCAACGCGACCGTGTCGGCCGAGTAGTTCTCCATCGGATTCGTGCCGGCCGCCGTGAGCACCGAGTAGATGCCTGGCGGGCGCGCCGAGCCGTCCGCGGCGGCGTCGGGCTTCGGCTTGGCGTCGACGACGATGATGATGAGGTGCTTCATGATGCGGCGGTCGACGAGACCGAGCAGCCCCCAGTCGTTGGCCACCGTGAGCGCGTTGTAGGGCGCGCGGAGACCGATGTTGTCCGAGAGGCCGCCGTCGCTCAGGTGAATGTACGCGCGCTTCGGCTCTTCGTACGAGAGCCAGGTCTTCGCGAGCCCGTAGGCGTGCGGGTTGGTCTCTGGATCCGTGCTCTGCTCGGCCACCCAGGGCGGGGTTCGGTACCCGCAGCGGCTCTTCGGATAGTTCGTGAGCGTGAGGGGCGTGAAGGCCACCGGAAACGCCGACGACGCCGTCACACCGCGCGCCACGGTCACCCCGTCGAGGTCGGAGCAGAGGCGATCGAAGTGCGTCTGCGTGAAGGAGAACTGTGCGCCTTCCACGATGTCCGTGGCGTTCAGCACGATGAACGGCCGGCGACGCGGCAGGGTGGCGAAGGTGCGGCCGTGGAAGATCGTCGCGTCGTAGTACTCGCTCGCGAGGTCGCTGCGGGCGAACCAGGGCGAGGCGAGGCGGAGCCAGTTCCACGGGAGCAGCAGGCGGGAGACGATGCCGTGCTCGAGGTTCCGGTACAGGACGTCGTCGGGGAACCGTTCGAGGAAGCGCTGCTGCCCGAACAGCCCCAGGTAGGCGGCGGCGAAGCTGCCGCCGGACACCGACGACAGGACGTCGAGCTCGTCGAGCATGGTGCGGCCGCCGGCGATCGGCTGGTCGTGCATCGCGCGCAGGACCCCGTAGCCGAACGCGGCGGCGCGTGTCCCGCCGCCGGAGATCGTCACGATGACGAAGGTCTCCTCGGTGTTCGTGGCATCGTGCGGGTCGAGGGACTCGTAGCGGTAGCCGCCGCCGATGTGATCGCGCGGAGGGTTCAGCCGCTGGGCGCAGCCCGTGAGCGTCACGAGCAGCGCGGCGACGACGCAGCGGGACGTCACGTCTGCTGGAAGCGAACGACCTGCGGAGCGTCGGGGGCGGTGTCGCTGACGGTCACGAGCCGCTCCGGCGGTCGGTAGTCGCCGCCGGGTCCGAGGTCGAAGGTCTGCGGTCCCGCCACGGTCGTGAGGATCTCGTTGGTCGCGCCCACGAGGCGCCCGTCGATGTAGACGTCGCGCGAGCGTGGGAATCGGACGATCACCCATTCCATCGCCACCTCCTGGGGCTGACGCCGCCGTCCGTTGACCGCCGACCGTCACCCTGCCGTCATCGCGCGGGCCCCCCGGTGCAAGGTCGATTCCATGCCGTCGGATTGAAAGATCACACCGTCGGATTGAAAAGTCACGCGCGCGACGGGATGGCGGACGAGACCGAGACGGCGGCGTGTGCGCGATGGCGGACGGGATGTCCATTCGACTGGACGTCGGATGGGACGTCGCGCGGCGTGGTGCGAGCGACGGCGGCCGCCCGCGGCCCCGTCAATGATGGAGCGCTCCTTGCTTCGGCTCCGGCGCATGACGCTGCGACGCGGATCGACCGGTCCCGAGGTGACGGCTCTCCAGAAGGGGCTCGCGGCCGCCGGCTTCAGCCCCGGCGCGATCGACGGCAGCTTCGGAGGCGGGACGGAGGCCGCGCTCCTCGCCTTCCAGCGGAGCGAGGGCCTGCTCGCCGACGGGATCGCCGGACCGCGGACGCTCGCCGCGCTCGGTCTCCCCGACGGCGACGGAGACGCCGCGGCGTCCACCGGGGCCGTGACCGTCGAGGTCGCCTCGAGGATGCTGCCGTCGGCCACCGTCGCGACCATCAAGCAGAACCTTCCCGTCGTCCTTCAGGGACTCGGGGCCGTCGGCCTCGGCGACGACACCATGGTGCTCATGGCGCTCGCGACCATCCGGGCGGAGACGGCGTCGTTCGTGCCGATCTCGGAGGGGGTGTCCCGCTTCAACACCTCGCCAGGCGGCCGCCCCTTCGACCTGTACGACAACCGGAAGGACCTCGGGAACCTCGGCCCGCCCGACGGCGAACGCTACAAGGGCCGGGGCTTCGTGCAGCTGACGGGCCGCACCAACTACGGGGACCACGGTCGGGCGGTCGGCCTCGGGGACAAGCTCCTCGCGGACCCGGACGAGGCGAACGAGCCGGCGACGGCCGCCGCCCTCCTCGCGAGCTTTCTCAAGCGGCGGGAGCGCCCGATCAAGGAGGCCCTCCTCGCCGGAGACCTCGCGACCGCCCGCCGGCTCGTCAACGGCGGGAGCCACGGCCTCGACGAGTTCAAGAAGGCGTACACGACCGGAAGGGAGCTGGTGTGAGGAGGCGGGACATGCGCGCGCGAGCCGTCGCGATCGGGCTCGTCGTCGGGCTGTCGGGATGCGGTCTCAGCACCCGCCAGCAGGCCGCTGTCCAGACGTTCAGCACGGCGACGCTCGACTTCGCGACCGTGTCGTCGGCGGAGTTCGTCAAGAGCCGGACCGACGTGGTCGAGATGAACGGGCTCCGGATGGCGCTCGGCGACCGCGTCGACCACGGCCGCATGGACGAGCCCTTCACCGTCGATCGCGTGAAGACCCGGCTCGACGCGCTCGGCGCGCTCGAGGACTACGGGACGCTCCTGCACACGCTCGTCACGAGCTCGCAGCAGGAGGAGCTGAAGCGGGCCTCCGACGCGTTCGTCACGAGCATGCGGAAGGTGAAGGGCGTCACCATGACGGACGAGAAGGCCGCGGCGATCTCGGCGGCGGTGGAGAAGGTGGGGGGCCTCCTGATCGAGTACATGCGCGCGCGCGCCGTGCGGGAGGTCGTGACCGCCGCGGATCCGGCAGTGCTCCTCGTCGTCACGCTCGTGAAGCAGGACTTCGACCCGACCGGAGGCAACTGGAGCCTCGGCTACAGCGAGACCACGGTGGCGCTGACGGGCGCGGCGGCCCTGGCGGCACGGCGAGACGGGACGCGGGATGCGGCCCTCATCGACCAGGCGGGGGTACTCGTGCAGCGGAACGACGCGCGCTTCGCGGCGGTGGCCGATCACGTGGGCCAGACGGCCGACGCGCTCCGCCAGGCGGAGGGCAACCTGCTCCAGGCCGTCGACTCCCGCGACGTGAGCACCGCCGACATCGAGACGTTCGCGGGCCAGGTGCAGGACTTCGTCAGGATCTACACGATCCTCCGTGACAAGTAGGGAAGGAGCGAGACGGACATGGCGGACGGTGATCTGCTCGGGCGAGCGCTGCTCGACGCCCTCAGGAACACGAACCTGCTGATCGCGAAGGTCCCGGAAGGGGCGCTGCCGAAGCTCGAGGCGCAGCGCGACCTGCTGCTCGCCCAGCTCGGCCGGCTGGTGGACGTGAACCTCGACCGGGAGAGCGCCCAGTACCAGGCGGCGACGGCCAGGCTGCAGACGGCGTCGGCGGGTATCCGGCAGGCGCTCGCCGACATGAGCAAGGTCGCGCAGGCGATCGAAATGCTGGGGCAGGCCCTCGAGCTGGCGGCGAGCCTGAGGCCCTGAGCCGTCCGGATCCGCAGCCGCGGATTCAGGGGCCGGGATAGCGCGCGAGCAGGTCCTCCGTCACCCCGCGATGTCGCGCGATCTGCCGGTAGACGCCGACGGCGGGCGTCGGGTGCCGCACGAGCCGCGGGTCGGTGAATGCGTCCACCCGGTAGAGGCCGACGCAGTCTTCCCGACGGCCTCGGGCTACAACCCGACGCTCACGATCTGCGCCGTCGCGCTCCGCACGGCGCACGGAATGGTGCGGAAGCGTCCCGCGTAGCGGCACTCCGCGCGCCGGCGGTCAGGCGCGCGCGAAGGGGACGCTCGAGAACCCCTGCACGTTGCTCATGTGCACGCGCTCCGCCCGGGCCTCGTCGACCGTGTAGCGGGGGAAGCGCCGCGAGAACTCCTCGAGCGCCACGCGGGACTCGAGGCGGGCGAGCGACGCGCCCAGGCAGAAGTGGACGCCCTGCCCGAAGCTGATCGTGTTGTCGATCTTCCGGCCGACGAGGAAGCGGTCGGGGTCGGGATACTGCCGCTCGTCGCGGTTTGCCGAGGCGATCAGGAGCAGGATGCGGTCGCCCTTCGGCACGCGCCGGCCGTACCACTCGACGTCGCGGGTGAGCGTCCGGGCGGCGTAGTGCGGGGGCACGCTGTGTCGCAGCACCTCCTCGACGGCGTCGGGGATGCGCCCCGGGTCGGCGAGTATCTTCGCGTACTCCCCCGGGTGCCCGGCGAAGAGCACGGCCGCGCTGGCGAGGAGCCGGGTCGTCGTCTCGCTCCCGGCCGCGCCGAGGAGCGAGCAGAAGCCGACGATCTCGCCGTCGCTGAGGCGCGTGGTCCCGCCGTCGTCGGTCTCGATCTCGGCGTCGAAGAGCGCGCAGATGAGGCCGTCGTTCGGCCGGCGGCGCAGCTCGGGGAGGAGCTGGTACCAGTAGCGCATCGAGTTCATCATCGCCTCGATCGCGCGCGGCGGCGGGTCGGGCGAGTCCGGGTCGCGGGCCAGCGCCACGTCGGTCCACTCGCGGATCTGGTGGCGGTCCTCGTCCGGGACGCCGAGGAGCGTGAAGATCACCTCCATCGGCAGCGGCGTCGAGAAGTCCTTCACGAAGTCCCCGCCCCCGGCCGCGGCGAGCGGCTCGAGGAGGCGGACGGCGATGTCGCGCACGAAAGGCTCGAGCGCCGCCACGCGGCGGG
>CAZLYE010000297.1:0-3301 GCA_964562865.1 uncultured Binatia bacterium (SeqCode)
TCCGACGCTCGTCGCCGGCAGGTCGTAGTCGAACCGGAGCGTGCCCCACGTCGCCCGGTGCCAGGCGAGCCCGATGGCGAGGAGAGCGAGGCTCAGCAGCACGCCGGTGAGGAGCGTGTAGCCGACGACGGCTTCCACGTCGAAGCGCGACGATCGCACGTCGCCTCCCTCATCCGCCGCGAAGGCCACGCACGAGCATCTCGACGCCGAGGATCCCGAGGACCCCGAGGAAGAAGACGCGGACGGCGCGATTGGAGAGCCGCACGAGCACGCGGGTCCCGACGAAGGCCCCGCCGGTGATCCCCAGGATGACGGGGGCGGCGATGCCGGGGTCGATGAGGCCCGCCCGCAGGTAGACGCTCGCGCCCGCGAGCGCCGTCACGCCGATGATGAGGTTGCTCGTCGTCGTCGACACCTTCGGGGGGAGTCGCATCACGAGGTCGTGGATCAGGACCTTCAGCGCGCCCGCCCCGATGCCGAGCAGTCCGGCGACGAGCCCGGCGCCGAACATGAGGGGGCCGCCCAGGTAGACTCGCGTCCCGCGGTAGGGAATCTCTTGGCCGATTGCGACGTCGCGGTAGCTGCCCTCGAATTCGAGCCACCGGGAGAGCGGATCCTGAGACGTCGCCGGATGCCACTCGACCTTCCGCTGGAGCCAGAGCGACGCCCAGGAGGCGAGGAGCACGACGCCGAAGGCGATGAAGAGGACCCGCTGTCCGGAGGTGAGCGTGATGGAGGCGCCGACCAGCGCTCCGACGATCGTGAACATCTCGAGGAACATGCCGATCTTCACGGTCGTTATCCGGTCCCGCACGTAGGCCGACGCGGCTCCACTGGAGGTGGCGATGACCGAGACAATGCTGATGGCGATCGCGCGCTTGATGTCGAACCCGAAGAAGGTGAGGGCCGGGATCAGGACGACGCCTCCGCCCATCCCGCTCATGGCTCCGACGAAGCCGGCGGCGATGGACAGCGCGAGGATCAGGCCGACGGACACGGGCGCTCCGGCGCGCCGTCCGTGGTGCCGTCAGCGGTCGTCGCTCGCCTCGGCGGAGGGATCGGCGAGCTTCCGCGCGAGCGTCTGCCGCGAGATGCCGAGCTTCTGCGCGGCGAGCAGCTTGTTGCCGCCGCACAGCTCGAGAACCCGTCGCAGATAGGCGAGCTCGAGCTGCTCGATCGGGACGATGCCGTCACCGGCCCGCGGCAGCTCCGTCAGGTCGTGCACCGCACTGCGCTGCACCTGACCGAAGAGATCCACCCCGAGGAGCGGGACGTCGGCCATGAGCGCCGCGCTCGAGACGGCGGCCTTCAGCTCCCGGATGTTGCCCGGCCACCGGTGCCTTCTGAGGAGCGTCTCGGCGGCGGGCGTGAAGCCGTCGAGGTCCTTTCGATAGCGGCGTGCGTAGTGCGCGAGGAAGTGTCGTGCCAGCAGGAGGACGTCGTCCCCGCGCTCGCGGAGCGGGGGGAGGGTGATCGTCACGCCGGCGAAGCGGTAGTACAGGTCGCGCCGGAACGTCGAGAGGTCCTCCAGCTCCTGGTGGGTGGCCGCGACGACGCGGCAGTCGACGCTCAGGAGCTTGGTCCCGCCGACGCGTCGGAACTCGAGCGTCTCGACGAACTTGAGCAGCTTGGCCTGCGCCGAAGCTGGCAGATCCCCGACCTCGTCGAGGAACAGCGTGCCGCCGTCGGCGAGCTCCACGAGGCCGTGCTTCTGCTGGCGTGCGTCCGAGAAGGCGCCGCGCTCGTGGCCGAAGAGCTCGCTCTCGAGGAGCGGCTCGGGGATCGCCGAGCAATTCAGCTCGATGAACGGCCGCTGCGCGCGATCCGAGGCCGCGTGGAGCGCCCGCGCCGCGAGCTCCTTGCCGGTCCCGGTCTCGCCGCGGACGAGTACCACGGGCACCGGCTGGGCCGCGATCCGCTCGATCAGCTTCACGGCGGCCTGCATGGGTTCGCAGCGGTAGATGAGCTCGTGCGTCCCGTCGCGCTCGTGGCGTGTCAGGTACGCGACGTGCCGCTCGAGGTCGTCGGTGCGGAGCGCGTTCTGGACCGAGGCGAGGACCTCCTCGAGATCGAAGGGCTTCTTGATGAAGTCGAACGCGCCGAGCCGCAGCGCGCCGACGGCGCTGTCGATGTCGCCGTGGGCAGTGATGACGATGGCCTTCAGCGCCGGGATCCGGGCCTGCGCGGCCCGGAGCACGTCGAGGCCGTCCATGTCGCCGAGGCGGAGGTCGACGACGAGGCAGTCCGGCGGGTCGTCGTTCAGCTGCGCCAGGGTCTCCGCTCCGTTCGACGCGACAGCGACCGCGTAGCCGGCGACCTCCAGCGTCATGCGGAGGGAGCGGCAGATCAGCTCCTCGTCGTCGGCGATCAGGACGGACTGGCGCATGCGCTCAACCCTCCCGGCAGGATCACCCTGAAGATGCTTCCGCCGCCCTCGGCCCCCGATGCCTCGATGCGGCCTCCGTGCTCGTGCACGATGTTGCGGCTCACGGCGAGCCCCAGGCCGTAGCCGTTCGCCTTCGTGGTGACGAAGGGGTGGAACAGCCGATCGCGAACGTCCGGGGCGATGCCGCCGCCCCGGTCCCGCACCGACAGGGACAGGTGACCGTCCTCGACTTCCGCCCCGAGCTCCACCGACGCTCCGGAGGGCGACGCCTCGCAGGCGTTCACGAGCAGGTTGACGAGCACCTGCTGGATCAGATCCGGATCCAGCTGCCATTGCACGTGGTCGATGGCCCTCGGCCGGAGCTGGATCTTCCGTTCGCGCGCGCCGGGGGCGGCTGCCGCCGCCTTGGCAGCGCCCTCGAGCAGCGCCTGGACGGGCACGGCCCGCACCCGCGGCTCGAACGGCCGGGCGTAGCGCATGAGCCGCCGGACCGTGTCCTCGATGCGGGCGAGCTGCCGCTCCATGTCCGCGAGCTCGTTGCCGAGGCGATCCCGCGGCAGCGCGGTGCGACGGAGGGCCTGGAGCATGCCCTTCACGCCGGCGAGCGGATTCAGCGTCTCGTGCGCGATCTCCGAGGCGATCTCGCCCAGCTCGGAGAGCTTCTCGGCCTGCTGGAGCCGTCGCTCCTGCTCACGGACGCGCTCGAGGAGCGCGCCGACGTGCGCCTCGAGCGCGCCGAGCTCGTCGCCGTCCACGTCGATGCGGTCGACGACGCCCGACGCGCCGAGCCGGAGGACGAGCTGATAGATCGGCCGAGCGGCGTAGCGTGACAGGATGAAGCCGATGATCAGCGACAGCGCGGCGCCCAGGCCCGTGAGCCACGAGATGATCGTCCGCTCGCGTGCCATGGTCGCC
>CAZLYE010000298.1:0-25222 GCA_964562865.1 uncultured Binatia bacterium (SeqCode)
CAGCCGACGATGCCCGACCCGTGCGCGGGCGTCCCCGCGAACCCGCTCTGCAGCTGATCGGGTGAGCACGGGCGGGAGCCGGGGGCGCCGACGGGCGCTCCTCGCGCGTCCCGCCCGGCCCCGCCGCCCACACCCCGAGTCTCGCCGGCGCTCCGGCTCCCGCCCGCGCTCGCCCCGGCAGAGCGACCCGGGCGACTCAGCCGGTCTGCCGCCGTCCCGCCTCGCCCTTGCGCGGCGTCGAGCGCAGCGCCGGTCGCCTGGCCGGTCCCGCTCCGCCGTCGGCCTGGAGCGCCGACTCGAGCTCGTCGACGAACGCGAGCTCGACGTCCAGGTGCCGCACCCGCCGGCCGAGCCACAGCGGGCGCGTGACGCTGCCGTCGGGCGCCCGGCCGTCGCGCACCATGTCGTGCGCGCGCCCGAGGTCCCGACGCCGGGCCTTCAGCTCCTCGCGCCACTCGCCCAGCACGCGGCTCGCGCGTCGCCCGCCGTTCTTCACGACGAGGAACGCACGCAGGGAGTGCTCGTGCTCGTCCGACCCGTCGCATCCGTCGCGCGCGGGCACGGCCAGCCACGCGTCGAACGTGGCGCACCCCGCGTCCGTGATCTGGTACGGGATGCGACGCGGGTCCGCGTCGGCCGGGTTCTCGCCGGGGCGCACCAGCCCGCCGTCCCTGAGGCGCTGGAGCTCGCGGTAGAAGTTCCCGACGCTCAGCGCGCGCCCGGTCCCGTCACGATACTCCTTCATGAGCGCGTAGCCGTGCTGCGCCCGCCCGTGGCGGAGAAGACCCAGGATCAGATGCCGCATCATCGATCGATCCTCCCTTCGCTGGTTGCCGCGATTCGTGTCTACATTCGCTGTGACTCATGCGCGCTAGCTTGTTCAAGAGCAAGACCGGCACGGCGTCCCGATTTTCCGTCCGAGTCGGAACAGGCCTCATTCCGGCCCCGAATACCGCGGCGCGGCCGACGGATGGCGATCGCCTCGCCGTCCGCGCACGATCGTCATGCCGGTGACGCCGCGTCCACCGCCGAACGCCCCGCCATGCGATCCGCCACGTCGGAGCGAGCGGACGTCGGCGAAAAGGTGCCCTTTCGCGAGGGTACGCTCGTTGCAAGTCCCCCCGCATGCGCCAGAGCATGGCCGGCACGACCCTCCCTCGCACGCGCCGCCGGGATCCGGTTCCTGACGAGGCTCCGCTGAGCGACGAGTCGCCACGGCCGGACCCCGCCGAGTGCTGGTGCTGTGGCGTGCCGGCGCCGTGCCGCTGCGAGCGGGCGGGTCGGTGCGACGAGTGCGGGTGGTGCCGCGAGCACTGCCGGTGCTTCCGCGAGGGCGAGCGATGAGCGCGCCGGGCAGTGACGTCGTCTGCCGCGTCGTCGCGCGCGTCACCGGGCGGGCACCCCTCGAGGTCGAGATCGTGCAGGACGCCGACCCGCGCAACGGATGGCTGGTCCGCGTCTGGCTCGACGACGGGACGCTGCGCGACTACCGCCTGAGTGCCGCTGCGAACGGCGCCGTCCCCGACGAGCTCGTCGAGGAGCGGTTCCCGCGCTGGCCGCCGGCGGACATCCGCGGGCGGATCCAGCGCTGCCGCTGCTGAGCGCCCCCGGGAGCCGTGAGGTCGGTCGCCGCGCTCAGCGGAGCGCCGGCACGACCTCGGCGCCAAGCGCCCGGAGCGACCCGAGTGCCACCTCCCGCGGGATGTTCGCCGACCCCGGGATGAGCCACACGAAGTCGAGGCCGAGCGCGGCGAGGCGGTGCAGGCGCTCGCGCGCGTGGGCCGCCGGCCCGGCGACGGCGAACCAGTCGACGAACGCGTCGTCGATCCCGGCGGTGTGCGGCACGTTCGTCCGCGTGTGCTCGCGCATGTCGTAGTGCTCGCGGAGCCAGCGGGCCGCGGCGGCGAGCGGCGGCGGGAGCTCCGCGAGCCGGCTCCCGGGGAGCGCGGAGAACCGCGCGAAGCTCGCGGCGGAGCCGCGTGCGGCGTCCCGCGCGACGCGTGCGTCGTCGTGGACGACGCAGTTGACGAAGGCGCCCCAGCGGAGCGCACGCGGATCGCGACCCGCGACGCGGGCGGCCTCGCGCGCCCGCGCCACCACCGTACCGACGTACGCGGCGTCGGCGCCGACGGCGAGGCACACGGCGTCCGCGCGCCGCGCCGCCACCTCGACCACCCGGCGTCCGGTCGCGGCGACCATGACCGGCGGCTTCGCCACGCCTGCGTGCGGCTGCCACTCGAGACGGCTCGCGAACCCGTCCCGGTCGACGGCCTCGCCGGCGAGATACGCCTGCAGCAGCGTCACGTAGCGCTCGAAGCTGGCGACGGGATCCTCCCGCTTCCCGATCCGCTGCACCGCCGAGTCGCCGCGCCCGATGCCGACGACCGCGCGCCCGCCGCTCTCCACCTGGAGGGCGAGGGCGGCCGACGCCGTCACGGCCGGGTCGCGGGTGAGCGAGTTCGTGACGCCCGGACCGAGGATCAGACGCGAGGTAGCGGCCGCCGCGAGCGCGAGCTGGCCCCACACCTCCGGAAGGAGGTTCTGGCTGTCGGGAAAGAGGACGCCCGCGAAGCCGAGACCCTCCACGAACTGCGCGAGCGGAGCCGCCTGACGCGGCGGGGCGAAGAGGAGCACACCGACGTCCATGCGACGGCCCCTATCGCAGCCCGCGGCCCCGTCACGCAACTACCCGCGCATCCCGACCCTCCGCGTGCGCGACGCCGGCACGCGCCATCGCGCGAGCCAGACGGCCCCCAGCGCGGCCGAGAGCGTCGTCCACACGAGGACCGGAATCATGTGCCAGGCGAGGACGTGCAGCGAATCGTCGATCGGGCAGGCGACGCGCACGGCGGCCGTGCCGACGACGAACGCCGCGAGGCCCGCGAGCGCTCCCGTGGTGCGCGCCTCGAGCGGGGCGCCGCGGCGGACGGCCACGAGGATCGCCACCCAGGGCAGCAGACCGAACATGGTGACGCAGAGCGCGCACTGGAGCCCACTCTGGACGGCCGGACTCCCCGACGACGGCACCGCCGGCTCCGCCAGGAGGAGCACGGCGCTCGCGACACTCAGCACGAGCGCGAGCCAGGCCATCCGGCGCCCGTCGCGGCCGGGGACGGCGCCGTGGAACGCGGCGCTCGCCGCCGCCGTCGCGGCAGCGAGCAACGTCGCGAGCTCGAGGAGATGGAGCGGCTGGCCGAGCGTCTTCAGGTCGTGGCGGAGGCTCGCCGCCATCGCGACGCCGATCACGAGCGCGACGAGGAGGAGCCACGAGGCGAGACGTGCCGCCGGCGACCAGAGCGGGTGCACCGGCGCCAGATCGGCCTTGAGCCGCGCGACGAGCGTATCGTGGACCGGAGGTGTGCGGAGGGCCGTCACAGGAGCTCCCGCAGCATCTTGTACGCCCGATGCGCGCGGACCTTGAGCGCGCCGGTCGTCGTGCCGGCGGCCTCGGCCGCCTCCTCGGGCGGCAGCCCGTCGAGCCGCAGCAGCCGGACGGCCTCACGCTGGGACGCGGAGAGCGCCCCCAGGGCCTGCTCGAGACGCGTCTTCAGATGACCGTCGGCCTCGGTCGCCACCTCCGGGATCACGTCGACGAGGACCTCGTGCGCCTGGCGCGTGAGCCCGCGGCGCCGGTGGTCGGCCGCCACGCGTCGAGCGATCGCGAAGAACCACGGCTCGAGCGGGCGCGATGGCTCGTAGGTGTGCCGCGCGCGATGGAGCGCCATGAAGATCTCCTGATACACGTCCTGGGCGTCCTCCGACCGCCGCACGTGCCGCCGCACGAACCGCATCACGATCGGACCCATCTCGTCGAGCAGCTCGCCATACGCATTCGCATCGCCCCGCTGCACCTCCGCCATGAGCCTGGCACGGCGATGGCTCGTCTCGTCACGGTCCCTCAGCTTCATATTCGTCAGGAGCGAGCGGAAGTTACGGCAACCCGGGCGACGCATGTGAACCCGGTCGGCCGCCCGAGTCAATCCACCCTCGAGGGGTTTTGCGTTTCCGGAAGGTGTCGGCGCGAGGAATCTTCCGCGCTCGGGCGGTGCGCCGATGCCACCCATCCAGAGCCGCGTAACTCCTGCCGTGGCGCCCCCAATGATCGAGAAGGGAAACGGCGCATCACGGTCCGCCGTGCACGGCGCCAGACTGCGGGCCGGAGCCCCTGCATCACGTGGTACGCATCGCCACCACAGAGCCGGCGTCGGAGACCGCGGTCGTGGACCGCCGCGATCCGCCGTCGCGAGCCGAGCGGAGCATGCGCCGCGCGGAGCTGATGCGGTGCGCGCAGCGCGGGGATCGGAGCGCCTACGGAGCGCTGCTCGAGGACTCGCTCGCGATCCTGACGACGCTCTTCCGCCGGCGGCTGTCGGATCCACGGGACGTCGAGGACGTCTGTCAGGAGACGTTGATCGCCGTGCATCGGGCGCGGCACAGCTTCGACGCGTCCCGGCCGTTCGAGCCCTGGCTCGTGGCCATCGCAGGGCACGTCCTCGCCGACCACGTGCGGCGGCGCGTCCGCAGGCGCCCCGAGATCCTCGTCGCGATCCCCCCGGAAACGGTGGGAGAAGGCGACGGCGCGGCGGAGTTCGGCTTCGAGCAGGCCCTCGCGCGCCTGCCCGGAGCGCAGCGCGAGGCCTTCACGCTGATCCAGGTGGAGGGGCTGCCGGTCGAGACGGCCGCCGCCCGCGCCAACACCAGCGCCGCCGCGCTGAAGGTGCGCGCACATCGCGCGTACAAGGTCCTCCGCGACTCGCTGCGCCGAGTCTGAGCGTCCGCGCGACGATCCGCCGAGAGATCGCGCCCCGGTAACCGCGGACGGATGGCGATCGAACTGTGGGAAGAGCGCAGTCATCCATCTCACGAAGGGGGGACCCATGAGAAACACGTCGTTCGTTTCGTTGTCACTCGTTCTTCTCGCCACGTTCGCCGAGGCCGTCCAACCGCCGCCGCCCTGCCACCCGAACGCGACCGCGGGCATGGATGTCGCCGTCGTCAGCAACCGGGGGGACATCAAGAACCTTCCCGCTCCGTTGAAGGCGCAGCTCGTGCAGCTCGCCTCCCGGCCGCACAGCCAGCTTCCCACCCAGGCGTACGCCGAGGCGCACTTCGACAACGGCGCGCCTAAGCCGAGCCAGCTCTTCCAGTACTACCTCCTCGACACGAAGGGCTTCGAGCCGAATCCCTTCACGGCCCTGTTTCCGGGGATCAACGACCAGGCGATGCTGACGGCGACCGGCCCCGACTGCGACCTGCCGACGATCGGTGCGGTCCGCCTCGTCCTCGAGCCCAAGCCGGCTCTCCCGACGGACCCGAACAACGTGCGCGCGTTCATCGACGTCTTCACCGACGTCGAAGGGCTCTTCGTGATCAACAACGAGAGCGGCTGGTACGAGGGCTGGATGATCCACGACCTCGAGGTCGCGCCGACCGACAACACGCCCCGTCCCGACGGCCACGCGAAGTTCGGCATGCTCCTCAAGAAGGACGCCGACGCCCTCAAGGCGATGGGGATGGGCAACAACGTCTTTCCCCACACGTTCACGACCAACGGGAAGCCACCGGAGCCGCCCCAGCCGACGGACCAGTTCCCGACGAAGCAGACGAACCTCGTGCCGATCCAGCTGAGCATGGGGGCATGGAACACGCTCCAGCAGAGCGACGGGCACGGCTACTGGGAGTTCAACTACACCACGAACTGGATCCACCCGCTCTACGAGCTCCCCTTCACCGGCGGCCTCCCGGGCACCTTCGAGGCCGGCAAGGTCGGGGCGCTCCAGTCCATCGTCCCGGGTTCGGGCCCGGCGGGCATCAAGAACGATCCCGTCAGGTACGGCGACAACCCGAACAACAGGGGCGTGATCCAGGCCTCGGGTCCGCGCGACCCCGACAAGTTCGACGCCGACGTCGACGATCAGCGCGAGTTTCGCCAGCGTTTCATTCCGAGCGGTCTCGCCAACGAGGTCTTCCTCGACGTCTACGAGCGGCTCGCCTCGTTCGAGCCGTCCGTCCACGACTTCAACCAGCGCCTCTTCGATGCGTACGCCGCGGAGGTCAAGAGGGTCGACACCAACGGCGACGGCGTCGTCTCGGCGTTCGAGGGCGACGTGGACACCGCCTCGGACGGCTTCCCCGACAACGAGCGGCTGTTCATTCCCGCGACGAAGTTCAACCGCTTCGCCGTGACGCGCGAGATCAACGACGGGCTGCTCGCCCCGCGCTTCGCGCCCAGCCAGAAGGCGTGGGTGCTGTCGGGGATCATCCACCCCGTGAACCCGTCCGTGCCGGCCTCGACGGGCGAGGACAGCGACGACCGCTGAATCAGCCCCGCTCGCAGATCACGACCGGGATCTCACGCGTCGTCCGATCCTGGTACTGCGCGTAGTCCGGGTACATGGCGACGAGACGCGGCCAGAGGACGCGCCGCTCCTCTGGCCGCGCCGTCCTGGCGCGCATCGGCACGCGCTCCCCGCCGATCTCGACCTCGCAGCGGGGTTCGCTGCGGAGGTTCAGGTACCAGGCCGGATGGTGGCTCATGCCGCCCTTCGAGCCGACGACGACGACGCGGTCGCCGTCCCGCAGGTAGAGCAGCGCGACCGTCCGCAACGCCCCCGACTTCCGGCCGCGTGTCGTCACGAGACAGATCGGCGCGCCGCCACGGAAGCGTGCGCCCAGCCGGCCGCCCGTCAGCCGGAAGAGCCAGACGTTGGCGGCGGTCATGATCCGGATGAAGACGGTCCCGATCCACTCCTGCGTCGGCGTCCAGGGCTCGAGCGGTGTCTGGGCCATGGGTCCCCCTCCCAAACTCAGTCGCGATACAGCCTGTGCGCGGCCGCTTCCCTCGCGAACGCCCGGATCTCTCCCCGCCACTCGGCCGCGAGGTCGCGCAGCGACGCTCCCGACTCGATCGCCTCCCGGATGCGCGGATCCCCGGTGAGGACGTCGATCGGCAGCCGATCCGTCACGTACTCGTAGGGCGGCTGCTTCCACGCGAATCGGTCGCGGTGGAGCGCGACGACGTCCTGCAGGAGCGCGAGCGTCGTCAGATACGGCTGGTAGCGCGCCGGGTCCGTCACGTGGATCTGGAAGCCGCGACAGACCTCGCCGCTCCACTTGTGGAACGTCGGCTGGAAGTCGTGCTCGCGGAGGACGCACCCGGGAAGGCGGCGCTTCTCGAAGCGGGCACGCACCGCGAGGGGGTCGAGATACGGCGCGCCCCAGACCTCGAAGGGCCGCGTCGTCCCGCGTCCCTCGGAGAGGTTCGTGCCCTCGAGGAGCACCTGCCCGGGATAGACCGCCGCCGTCTCGGGCGTCGGCATGTTGGGTGACGGGAGCACCCACGGGAGCCCGGTCTCGTGGAAGCTCATGCGCCGCCGCCATCCCTCCATCGGGACGACGGTCAGCTCGCACGGGCGCTTCCCCGTGCGCTCGGGAAGGCGCGCGTTCACGAGGAGCGCCATCTCGCCGAGCGTCAGCGCGTGGCGCATCGGCACGGGGTAGAGCCCGACGAACGACTCGTAGCCCGGGCGGATCACGTTCCCCTCGAGCATCGTCCCGCCGATGGGGTTCGGGCGGTCGAGCACCACGACCGACTTGCCCGCCGCTGCGCACGCCTCGAGCGCGAGCGCGGTCGTCCACTCGAACGTGTACACGCGGGTGCCGACGTCCTGCAGGTCGACGACCAGCGTGTCGATGTGCTCGAGCATCGCCGGGGTGGGGCTCCGCGTCTCCGAGTAGAGGCTGAAGACGGGGATGCCGAGCCGGCCGTCGGTCGCGTGGCTCGACTCGATCATGTTGTCCTGCTTCTCGCCCGCGATGCCGTGCTGCGGGCCGAAGAGCGCCGTGAGCCGCGCGCCGCAGAGCCGGTGGAGGACGTCGCGCGACGACACGAGTCCGCGCGTGACCGACGCCTGGTGCATGAGAAGCCCGACGCGCCGCTCCCGGAGCCATCGCGGCCGCCGGTGCGCCAGCACCTCGAGCCCCGGCAGCACGCCCCGCGTCCTCCTCACCCCGTCTCCCATCGTCCCCGCGCCGCGGATTTCACACCGTCCGGGGCGCGAGATCAAACATCGGGCGGGGAAGGGCCCGCGGCCCGCCCGCGGGGTGTTTGCGACCGGGGCCCGCGCCCGCTACCCTTCGACGCGCTATGGTGGTGGAGGACGTGGGGAACGAGGTGGTGCGGTTCGCCGTGCGCGTTGCTGGTCTCGCGCTGGCGGTGCCGATGGTGGCTGGGTTCGTCACGCTCGGCGCCGCGGTGCTGGTCGGGCGCTCGGTCCGCGAGGCGACGCGTCGGGGACGGATGCTGCTGCCGTGGTGGAGAGTCCGCCGGGCGGATCCGCCCGCCGACGAGGCGCAGGCGGCCTGACCCGCCTCACCGCCCGACCAACGTCTTTCCCTTCTTCCTGAGCGTCGCCTCGCCGCGGAAGGACTGGCCGCCGCCCGTCATCCACAGGCGGACGACGTCTCCCGCGTTTGGCGCCGGCGTGACGGGCGAGATGGTGGCTCGCGCGCGCACGCCGCGCTTCCCGGCCTGCAGGACGAGCCCCGTGAGCGCGTGATCCGCGGCGGCCAGGCGGAGCGTGTGCCGGCCCTTCCGGCGGAGACCGGGCGTCCCGCAGTACGTCTCCGCGGCGGCGACGGTCATGCCGAACGCGGTCGCCGCGGGATCGAGCGTCAGACCCACCGGCACGTCGGCGACCACCTTGGCGCGCGCGGCCCGCCGGCGGTGCGCCGGGCGGATCGCCACCTGACGCACCGCGAGCGCGCCGGCCGGGCAGTCCGGGTCCGCGGCGTCGATGAGGCCGTCGCCGTCGTCGTCCGCGCAGTCGCCGCAGCGAAGCTCCTCGTGGCAGTCGGCGATGCCGTTCCGGTTCACGTCGACGTCGGGCCGCGCGAGCCCGGGAACGACCACGGCGCCCCCGGTCATGGTGGCCGCCTGTGCGACCAGGTCGGGCGCACCGTCCCCGTTCACGTCGCCCGCCGCCAGGCCGAGCACGCGGCGGCCGAACGGAACCGCGCGTGCGGGCTCGAAGGTCCCGTCGCCGTGGTTGCGGAAGACGAACGCCCCGTTGCCGCCGAGCGCGGGGAACACGAGATCGAGATGGCCGTCGTGGTCGAGGTCCGCGACCGGCAGCGGCCCGAGGATGCCGGGGAAGACCCGCCCGAGGGGTGGGAGTCCCGACGCGAACCCGAGCGCCTGGACGAGGGTGTAGGTCCCGCCGCTCGCGCGGGCGATGCGGACGCGGAGCTCGCCCGTCGGATCGAACTCCAGGAGTGCCAGGTCGAGGTCGCCGTCGCCGTCGAAGTCTCCGCCCGTCAGTCCGAGGAAGGTGGTGGGGGGCGTCTGCGCCAGGATCGGCGCCTCCGCGACGAGCGTGCCCGCGTCGTTGCGGATCACCTGCACCTCCGTGATGCCCCCCGGAAGGAGGAGGAGCGTCACGAGGTCCGTGTCCCCGTCGCCGTCGACGTCGCCTGCGACCAGGTCCGTTCCCCGCCCCGCGAGCGCGACCGGCGGCTGCGCCGCGAACATCCCGCCACCGGTGCCGGCGAGCACGACGAGCGAGTTCACGTCGCTGTACGCCGCGGCGAGATCGAGGACGCCGTCGCCGGTGAACTCGCCCGCCACGATGGCGTTGGGGACGTTCGGGAGCACGTAGCTGTCCGCGGCGCCGATCGTCCCGCTCCCGGTGTTGCGGAGGACGTACACCGTCATCGCGGCGCCGGCACCGACCACGAGGTCACGGTCGCCGTCGCCGTCCACGTCGACCAGGAGGATCCGCGTGGGCGTGTCGGCGAGCGGGAAGGCCGAGCCCACCTCGGCGACGGTGCCGTCCGCCGCGCCGCGTGCGATGACGATGGAGGAGCCGGTGCCCTGGAGGACGACGTCGGTCCGGCCGTCGCCGTCGAGGTCGCCCGCGGCGAACGCCGGCGCGCGCTCCGCACGCGCGTCCGCGAGCGACGTGAAGATGGGGGCGGCGAAGGCGACCGGAAAGGCGGCGTCGCAGGTGTCCGCGACGCCGTTGGCGTTGCAGTCGAGCCGGGGCGCCTCGCACGAGTCGGGCACGCCGCTCGCGTCGCAGTCGCGGGCGACCGCGGCCGCCC
This sequence comes from uncultured Binatia bacterium (SeqCode), assembly GCA_964562865.1. Taxonomy (GTDB): domain Bacteria; phylum Desulfobacterota; class Binatia; order DP-6; family DP-6; genus CAZLYE01. Next base: position 10,102 of record CAZLYE010000298.1, read on the forward strand.
CGTGGAGGATGCTGACGGTGCCGTCGACCGAGTCCGAGGCGAGCACGTCCGTGTGGCCGTCGCCGTCGACGTCCGCGGCCGCGACGTCGAGCGGGCCGGTCCCGGCGGGGAAGGCCACGGGCGTGCTGAAGTGCCCGGTCCCATCGTTCAGGGCGAGGACGACGGCGTTCCCGGCCGACGAGACCGCGACCACGTCGGGCGCGCCGTTGCCGTCGACGTCGACCAGCTGGAGCGCGGTGCCCCCGGAGCCGGCCCGGACGGTCCCGGCGGCGGTGAAGGTCCCCGTGCCGTCGTTCAGGAAGATGTGGACGGCCGCGTCGGTCCCACTCAGGACGCCGAGGTCGAGGTCGCCGTCGGCGTCGAGGTCGGCGACGGCCAGCGAGGCAGGGTCGGGCACGGTGGCCGCGGTGGTCGCCGGGCCGACGATGTTGGTTCCGGTGCCCCGGAGAAGGCCGACCGTCCCGCTCCCGCGGTTCGCGATGAGCAGGTCGGCGTTGCCGTCCAGGTCGACGTCGGCGGCGACGAGCGCCTGCGGCCCGGTGCCGGTCGCGATCGTCGAGAACGGCCCGCTGAAGTTGCCCATGCCGTCGTTCAGGAGCGCGCGCACGCCTCCCCCGTCGCGGATGGAGATCGCGATCTCGGGCGCGCCGTCGCCCGTGACATCGAGGATCGCGAGGCCGTTCGGGTGACCCGGCACCGCGAACGGGCTGCCCGTGACGTCCGTGAACGTCCCGTCGCCGCCGTTCCGGAGGACCGACACGCTGTTCGCGTCGCCGTTCGCGACGACGAGGTCGGTGTTGCTCCCGAGGAGGATGATGCCCCCGCTCGTGTCGAGGACGGCGGCCGCGATGGCCTCGGGCCGGGCGCCGACGGTCACCGTCCCGGCGGTGGTGAACGTGCCGTCGGCGGCGCCGGCGAGGATCGTGACGGTCCCGGCCACGCGGTTCGCGACGGCCAGGTCACCGATCCCGTCGCCGGTCAGCTCCGCCGCGACCATGGCGGCTGGGAACGACCCGGCCGGCGTCGTGCTCCGCGTGAACCCGAGCGGGAAGAGGTCGCAGGCATCGGGGACGCCGTTCGCGTTGCAGTCGGCGGCCCCGCCGGCGATCTCCGTGGCGTCGTCGACGCCGTTCAGGTTGCAGTCCGTCGCGCCGGCCGTCGCGATCCACGCGAGCAGCACGAAGGGCACAGCCATCCTCCGCATCCCCCCACCTCCCACGGCACCACCCTTGTGACGCGACGGCGGCGTCTGTCAAGCGGATCGGATCCCGCATAGACTGCGCCCGGCGCCGACGCGGCGCGGGAGGAACGAATGGCACGGCTCTTCCGGACGATCCTGGTGCCCCACGATTTCTCCCCGCACGCGACCGACGCGCTCCGCGTCGCGGCCGAGCTCGCTGCCGAGAGCAAGGGACGGCTCATCGTGCTGTACGCGATGCCGCTGGCGTATCCCGTGCCGGCGCTCGCGCCCGCCGCGCCCGCGGCGTGGATCCCGAGCCCGGTCCCGTCGCCGACGCTCGTCGCCCAGGAGCGCGAGCGGCTCCAGGCGCTCGTGGCGCGCGCCGTCTCGCGGCGCCGGAAGCTCCGCGCCGACTGCCGGGTCGTGATCGCGGACCCGTTCCAGGCGATCGTGGACGCCGCGCGCGACGCCACGGTGATCGTCATGAGCACGCTCGGCCGCACCGGGCTCGCGCACCTCCTCATGGGAAGCGTCGCGGAGAAGGTGGTCCGGCACGCGCCGATCCCCGTCCTGACGATCCGTCCGCGTGCCGGGAGGACCCGGCCGCCGCGCCGGCGCTGAGCGCGCGCCCGGGACGCTCGCATGCGCGCCCTGCACGGTCGGCTCCGCGCCGGGACAGGCCGGCGCCTCGTCGCGCTGGCCCTCGTCGCCGCGCTCGGATGCACCGGGTCGCGCTCCACCGTCGCGCTCGTCGGCCCGACGGGCGAGCCGGTGCACCTCGCCGCGACGGAGCACGTGTGCGTCGCCGGCACGGAGGACGCCCGCGACGGCACCCGGCAGTTCGGCGGCTCCGGACTGGCGGTCTCCGCGCGCACCGCGCGCGGGCTGCGCGCGAGCATCAAGAACGTCCAGGTCGTCCCCGACCTCGGGGGCGCCGCGATCGCGACGTGCCGCGCCCACCGCAATCGCTGGGTCGTGACACCGACGATCCTCCGCTGGGAGGAGCGGGCGCAGGGGGCGTCCGGCGCGCCCAACGTCGTGTGGGTCCGGCTCACCCTCCGCGACCTCACGAGCGACGGCGACGGCCACGAGATCGTCTTCCGGGCAGAGACGAGACACACCGTCGCGGGGCGCGCGCTCGGCGGCCTCCTGCAGTCACGCGCCGAGCCCGCGACCCGGCTGCTCGACGAGCGGTTCGACGGCGCCGTCCTCACGCTGGTCAACGGCGCGCCGGCCGAGTGACCCCTGCCGAGCGGGCGCTACGCGGTCGAGTCGGCTTCGCCGTCGGCCGAGAGGCGATGGCGCCGCACGGGACCCGACTCGGCGTCGAACGCGCACCGGGCGTGGTCCCGGCACCGTGCCGCGGCCGCCGCGTCGATCCAGTGGAGCTCCTCCCACGTCGCGATCGCGCGGTCCCACCCCGAGCGGGTGGCCGGCACGGTGGAAGGCTGCATCGGCTTGTAGGTCTCGCGGAGCGTGCGGTACGTCCGCGCGAGCTCGCGGAGCAGGACGTCACGCAGCGTGACGCGGCCCGCGACCCACTCCCCGAGCAGCTGCTCGCCGGCCCGCCGCGCCGCGGCCTCGGTCGCGAACATCCGGTTGAGCGAGACGTTGTGGTCGCGCCCGGGCGTCGCCTCCCGCTCCTCGAGCTGGACGTCCGCCGTCCACCGGCCCCCCGCGGGACGACAGGTCACCTGGCCACTTCGGGCCGCCGGCGCCGTGGATGAGCCCACGGGCGGAGTGTCGGCAGCACGCACGGCAAACTTGAATCAGCGCGCCTGCGCGGCCTCGATGGGTCGGGCGCCGCACCGCTGCGCGTAGTCCTCCCGCGTGAAGTACGCCGAGTAGAGCGCCAGCTCCCGGAACCGCTCGCATTTCTCGCGCTCGGTCGGCATGCGCGGGTCCGCGTCGATCTCGGCGACCACGCTCGCCTTGGTCACGACGTCCGACGACATCCGGATCCCGCCGCCCGCCGGCGTGTCGAGGACGACGAAGGTGGGCTTCCCGTCCTCCGGCCCGTCCCACGCGCTCCAGCGAGGCAGCTCGCCATGCCGCCCCGTCCCGGGATCGCCCGCATGGGCGAACTCGGCCCAGTAGGACATCATCGCCGCCGAGAGCGCGGTCCGCCCCGGCTCGTTCTCCTTCGTCCACAGCCGGTCGGCCTCACGCCCGAGGTCGAAGTGTCCGAACACGAACGGGATCTCGAAGCCGTGTGCCGCCCCGAGGAGCCCGCCCAGGTCCAGCCCGAGGATGGTCGGCTCCTCGCGCCAGTCGAAGCGGTACGCCCACACCCGCTGCCCGTTCACCCGCCGCATCCGGAGCGCCACCTCGTCGACGGAGCCTGCCTTCCAGAGCTTGCTCCCGTACTCCGCGCTCAGCTCGTAGCTCGGCCGGTCGCGGACGACCGGGAAGATGCCGAACCACCGTCGGACGAGCGCGGGATTGCTGAAGAGGAAGAGCTTCGTCTCGTCGCGCGTCGTCCCGAACACGACGGGGACCGGGTTGTACCGCCCGCGCTCGCCGAGCACGTCGAACGGCGCCTCGCGCGGGAGGACCGTCCCGTCCTGGAACACGGCCGGCAGGTCGAGGAGCCCGCCGAAGTTCCCGGGCGACGCGGCGGTGAGGAGCTCCTCGCTCGTCCGCGCGCGGAGGTAGCGCGCGATCTCGTCCCGGCTCATCGCGGCGAGGTGCGCCTTGGCCGCCGCGCGGTCCGCCGCAACGTGGTCGGCGAGCAGGAGGGCGACGAGCAGCTCGTTCGAGCTGTTCCGGTGGCCGGGGATGGGATCGTCGGCGAACCGCTCCGCCTCGTCGGGCGTGGACGTCCGGCGGCCCGCGCTCTCGACGATCGCACGGTGGAAGAGCCCGCGCGCGAGCGGCGAGGCGAGGAGCGTCACCACGTTCGTCCCGCCGGCCGACTCGCCGAAGATCGTCACGTTGCCGGGATCGCCCCCGAACGCCGCGACGTCGTCCCGCACCCACTCGAGGGCGCGGATCAGGTCGAGCGTCGTGAAGTTTCCCGAGCGCTCGGCCTCGGTGGTGCCCTCGCCGCGGAGCGCCACGTGCCGGAGCCACCCGAGCGGGCCGAGGCGATAGTTGAGGGTCAGCACGACGACGTCGCCCGACGTCGCGAGGTTGCTGCCGTCGAAGAACCCGCCGTGGCCGACCGAGTTCCCGCCGCCGTGGATCCACACCATGACGGGGAGCCCGCGCGCGTCCTTCGGCGCCCAGACGTTCAGGTAGAGGCAGTCCTCCGAGCCCGCCGGCGTCCCGCGCCGCACGCCCTCGATGCCGCCGAACGGGCTCGCGAGCTGCGGGCACGGCGACGCGACGCGGATTGCCTCGCGCGTCCCGGTCCACGGCGCCGGTGGCTCGGGGGCGCGCCAGCGGAGATCGCCGACCGGCGGCCGGGCGTACGGGATGCCGAGCCACGCCCACCCGCCGTGACGCCCGGCCGTGCCGAGCACCGTTCCGGACGACGTCGTGCGCATCGTCGCCGGATCCGGTGCGGCGGGCGTGCGGTCGGCGCTCCCGCGCAGGCTCCCGCAGGCGGGCACGAGGACGAGCAGCAGAAGGAAGCCCCTTCCCATCGCGAACCTCCCTGACCTCGGCCCGAGCTATCAGGAAGGCGGGCGACGCCGCCAGCGCTCGTGCCGAGTCGTGGTTCGCGGCGACCGTGGACGCGACGCGCGGAGTCCGTTGACGCGCGCTCCCCCGGCGACGTACTAGCCAGGGTGATGCTCCGTCCGCCCGCCGCTCCGCCGCGCATCGTGATCATCGGGGCCGGGTTCGGCGGCCTCTGCATGGGGATCCAGCTGAAGCGCGCGGGCATCGAGTCGTTCACGATCCTCGAGAAGGCCGACCGGCTCGGCGGCACGTGGCGCGACAACACCTATCCCGGGGCCGCGTGCGACTCGCCGTCGTTCCTCTACTGCTTCTCCTTCGAGCAGAAGACCGACTGGTCGCGGAAGTGGGCGCCGCAGCCCGAGATCCTCGCCTACATGGAGCACTGCGCGCGGAAGTACGACCTGCTGCCGCACCTCCGCTTCGGTGTCGAGGTGGCGAGCGCGCGCTTCGACGAGGCGGCCGCCGTGTGGCGGGTGCGGACCGTCGCCGGCGAGACGTTCGAGGCCGAGGTGCTGGTGAGCGGCGTCGGGCAGCTGAACCGCCCCGCGTGTCCCGACGTCCCGGGGCTCGACCGCTTCGCGGGTGTGTCCTTCCACTCGGCGCGCTGGCGGCACGAGCACGACCTGGCGGGGAAGAACGTCGCGGTCATCGGCAACGCGGCGAGCGCGATCCAGTTCATCCCGCGGATCGCGCCGGTGGTGAAGCGCCTGTACGTCTTCCAGCGGAGCGCCAACTGGATGGTCCCGAAGAACGACCGCGCGTACTCCGCGCGCGAGATCCGGCTGTTCGGACGCTTCCTTGCGCTCGCCCGCCTCTACCGCTGGTGGATCTGGCTCACCTACGAGTCGCGTTTCCCCGTGTTCCGCCAGAACCGGGTGCTGAGCCGCATGATGGCGAGGCTCGCCGAGCGCGGCATGCGCGAGCAGGTGCCGGACGCCGCCCTCCAGCGCGTCCTCGTGCCCGACTACCCGATCGGCGGCAAGCGGATCCTGATCTCCGACGACTACTACCAGGCGCTCGGACGGGACAACGTGGAGCTGGTGACCGCTCCGGTCGACCGCGTCACCCCCGACGCGATCGTCACGCGCGACGGCCGCACGCGGCCCGCCGACACGATCATCCTCGCGACCGGGTTCGAGACAACGTCGTTCCTCGTGCCGATGAAGATCGAGGGGCTCGGCGGGCGCTCGCTCAACGACGCCTGGAAGGACGGCGCCGAGGCCTACCTCGGCATCAACGTGGCGGGTTTCCCGAACTTCTTCATGCTGTACGGCCCGAACACGAACCTCGGGCACAACTCGATCATCTTCATGCTCGAGTGCCAGGTCCGCTACGTGATGGACTGCATCCGGACGCTCGTCGCGCGCGATCTCGCGTCCCTCGACGTGCGGCCCGATGCGATGGCCGCCTACAACGCGCGGCTCCAGGCGGTGCTCGAACGGACCGTCTGGGCGAGGACGGGGAAGAGCTGGTACAAGCGCGCCGACGGGCGGATCACGAACAACTGGTCCGGCACGACCGCGGCCTACTGGTGGCGGACCCGCCGCGCCGACCTGCGCGCGTATCGGCTGACGGCGCGCGCCGCCGCGGCCCGCGCGGCGATCGCCAAGGTCGCCTGAGCGCGCGTTACGTCCCGCGCGCGAGCCAGTGCGACGCGCGACGGAGCCAGTGCACGATCGAGTCCGCGGCCCCCGGCGCCAGCGCCGCGAGCTTCTCGAGCGTGCCCGCGCCCGGCGGCACGGAGATCTCGACCAGCTGGAAGCGGACCGCCGCGAAGACGGCCCACACCACCCAGGACGGCGGCATGTTCAGCGCGGTCGGCCAGAGCTCGACGAACTCGGGGTCGAGGTCGATCGCCGCCGCCATCGGCGTCTCGACCACGCCCGGGAGGACGAGCCCCACGTGGAGGCCCTCGCCGTGGAGCTCGGTGCGGAGCGCCTCCGTCAGGCCGACGAGCGCGAACTTGGTCGCGCAGTAGCCGCCGAGCGGCGATACCCCGCGGCGACCCCCGAGCGACGCGACGTTGACGATCGTCCCACCGCCGTGCCCGCGCATCGTCGCGACCGCCTCCTGCATCACGTAGAGGGCGCCGAAGAGGTTCACCTCGAGCATCGCGCGGAGGTCCGCCGCACGGATCTCGGGGACGACCGCGGGGATCAGCACGCCCGCGTTGTTCACCACGACGTCCACCCGGCCGAAGCGCTCGAGCGTCCGCGCGAAGGCGCCGGCGACGGCGGCGCGCTCGGTCACGTCCGTCGGGACGACGAGGGTCTCCGTGCCCGCCGCGCGCGCCACGTCCACGAGCGCGTCCCGCCGGCGCGCGACGAGGGCCACCCTCGCTCCCGCGGCCGCGAAGGCGAGCGCCGTCGCCCGGCCGATGCCGCTCGACGCCCCCGTCACGAGCACGACCTTGCCGCGGAAGTCGCTGAACCATGCCATGCGCCGTCACCTCCGTCCGACGCTCGCCAGCGCGGCGGCGCCGATGCGCGCGATGCGGAGGTCCCCGAAGGGCGTCCCCATCCCGCTGTTCACGATCAGCGCGACCGCGAGCCGGCGGCCCGGGTCCGCCCACGCGCCCGAGCCACCGAAGCCGAAGTGCCCGAAGGCCCGCCGCGGCACGCCGCGCGTGGTGAAGACGCCGTGGTAGCCGAGCCGCCAGCGCATGTCGAAGGGGATCACCACCCGCGCCGGCGGCGGGCTCTGCGGCTCGGTCGCCCGCGCGAGCGTCTCGCGCGAGAGGAGGCGGACGCCGTCGATCTCGCCGCCGCCGGCGAGCGCGGCGTACATCCGCGCGAGCGAGCGCGCCGTGAAGAGCCCGTTGGCGGCGGGGATCGCGACCCGGAGCGTCTCGCGGGCACCGAACTCGAACGCGTCGATCCCGCGCGGAGCGAGCGCGTCGCGGATGCTCTCGACGTCGAGCTGCACCCCGACGACGCGCAGCACGTGCTCGAGGACGGAGAGCCCGCCCCGGCGGAGGTGCCGTGCCACGTCGCCGGCGAAGGGGAGCGTCGGCGCGAGGAGCCGCGGCTGCCACCACAGGAGCTCCGCCGCCCGGTCGAGCGCCTCCTCGGGCGCGCCGACGTACATCCCGTCGAGCCCGAGCGGCCGCGCGATCTCGTCCTGCACGAGCTGGGAGAAGCGCCGGCCCGTCACCCGCTGCGCGAGCTCGCCGACCAGGTAGCCGAAGGTGAGCCCGTGATAGCCCGTCCGCGTGCCGGGCGGGTGGATCGGCGCCGCGCGTTCGATCGCGTGGATCATGTACTCCCAGTCGAGCATGCGCTCCGCACGGTCGATCATCTGGCGGATGTGGTAGAGCCCGGACTGGTGCGCGAGCACCTGGCGGACGGTGATCGCCTCCTTGCCCGCCTGCGCGAACTCGGGCCAGTGCGTCGCGACGCGATCGTCGTAGTCGAGCCGCTTCTGGTCGACGAGGACGTGGAGCAGCGTCGCGGCGACGCCCTTCGTGGTCGAGAAGCTCGGCGCCATGGTGTCCGCGTGCCACGGCGTGCCGCGCGCGTCCCGGCTCCCGCCCCAGAGATCGACCACGCACTCGCCCCGGTGGTAGATGCACACCGCGGCGCCGCCCGGCCGTCGCGCGAGGATCGACCGGAGAACGGTCGCGACGCGCTCGAACCCGGGAGACACGTGGCCGTCGAGCACCGCCGTCAACCCCCGGCCTGCGTAGCAGCGGGCGTGCCACGCTTCGACGCGAGCCGCGGCGAGTCGGATTGTCGCGGGCGCGACGCCCGCTCGCGCGCGTTGCCACGCGTCGGAACCGGGCTCAGCGTGCCACCCGGATGAGGCCCTCCTGGGCGACCGACGCCAGCCGGACACCGCTCCGCGCGTGGATCGCGCCGAGGACGAGGCCCCGGCCGGCGACGGCGATCGGGCTCGCGCTCGTGAAGAGGGCCCAGTCGTCGAAGCGGACCGGCCCGTGGAGCCAGACGGCGTGATCGAGGCTCGCGCCCTGGCGCGCTCCCCACATGAGGCCGTGGGGCCGTGCCGCGGTGCTGAGGAGACCGCGGTCGCTCGCGAAGGCGAGGACGGCCGCGTGCACGAGCGGGTCGTCGGGCAGCGTTCCGCGCGGCCGGATCCAGAGCGCGCGCCGCGCGGGACGACCGACCGCGGGCACGGCGGCCTCGGGGTCGCACTCGCGCACCTCGAGTGGCCCGTCGGGCCGTCGCGCGCTCGGATCGCCGAGGATCCGGACGCGCAGCTCCTCCCAGTCGGGCAGCCCGTCCGGCGCCGCCGCGTCGGGCATCGGGTCCTGGTGCGCGAGCCCCTCGCGCACGCGGACGAAGCTCGCGGTGAGGAGGAAGATCGTCTGGCCGGCCTGCCGTCCGACGACGCGGCGAGTGGTGAACTGGAGCCCGTCGCGCACCCGCTCGACGTCCCAGTCGAGCGGCTGCCCGTGGCGGCCGGGGCGCAGGAAGTGCGCGTGGAGCGCGTGGGGCGCCGCCTCGCGGACCGTCCGTCCCGCCGCGACCAGCCCCTGCGCGACGAGGAGCCCGCCGAACACGCGCCCGTCGCCTCGTCCGGGCGAGCCGCGGAACTGGTCCCTCCCCGCGGGCTCGAGGTCGAGACGGCGGAGGAGCGCGTCGACGCGCCGCTGCCCGCCCGCGTGCGTGGAGGCCTCGCTCACCGCGTCGGGTGATCGTGGCCGGGTGCGCGCGCCGCGAGCACGCGCGCGCGCCCGTCGACCTCGGCCGCCCCGCAGAGCCCCTTCGCCGCGAGGAGATCCTCGAGCGCGCCGAGCCAGCACGCCCAGTAGCTCCAGCCGGCCCCATGCTCGTGCTCGGCGATCTCCGCGATGAGACGCCGGCGGAACTCTTCCCAGGCGAAGAGCCCGGCCTCGTGGAGCGCGACGGTCAGGCCGAAGACCCGGCTCTCCCACGGCGCCGCGAAGGCGAGCTCGCCGTTCCTCCGCGGCGGGGCCGCGGGGCCGGCGACGTCGAGCAGCGGCTCGGCGGTCACGGGGCCTTCGCCCGCGCGACGCCGATCATCGCGTCGCGCGTCACGAGCGCCGCGAGCTCCGGCTCGCCGAGCCCTTCCGTTCCAGGCGGGCGCTCGGGCAGCACGAGGTAGCGGATCTCGGCGCTGCTGTCCCACACGCGGATCTCGACCGTCTCGTCCAGCGGAAGCCCCATCTCGGCGAGGACCGCGCGCGGCTCGCGGACGACGCGCGATCGGTAGGCGGGATCCTTGTACCACGACGGCGGGAGCCCGAGCACCGGCCAGGGATAGCAGGAGCACAGCGTGCACACGACGACGTTGTGGACGGCAGCCGTGTTCTCGAGGACCACGAGGTGCTCGCCCTCCTTGCCGCCGAACCCGAGCTCCGCGATCGCGCGCGTCCCGTCCGCGAGGAGCCGCCGCCGGTAGTCCGCATCCACCCACGCGCGCGCGACGACCCGCGCGCCGTTCATCGGGCCGACGTCCTGCTCGTAGAGTCGGATGACCGCGTCGATCACCTCGCTCCGGACGAGCCCCTTCTCGCGGAGGAGGGACTCCAGCGCCTCGGCGCGGAGCGCCTCACGGCCGGGCGTCTCGTGGTGGTGGTCCGTCATTCCTGGCGTGCGGGCTCGAGGTGGCTCTCGAACACGTCGACGTGGACGACGGCGCGCGCGTCGGCGGCGTCGCCCCAGAGCTCGCGCGCGGCGAAGCGCACGGCGTAGACGCGCTGCGGGTTCTCGCCGAGCCCGTGCGCGTTGGTGTCGGGGAAGACCCACGCCCCCTGCACGCGCGCGACGACGCCGCGGCGGCCGCGCACGTAGCGCGGGAGACGCGTGTGCCCGGTGGGATGGACGTCGCGGGCGACGACGGCGTCGCCGACGGCGAAGCGCGGTGCGGCGGCGACCTCGCGCTTCGCGCCCTGGGACGGGACACTGTCCGCCGGCAACGGGCCGTCGCCGGCGATCCCGGCCTCGACCACCAGCCGCTCGAGCGCCGCGAGCCAGCGGCCGTAGTAGCCCGCGGTCAGATAGACGGCCGGCGGCAGGCGCTCGATCGCGTGTCGGAAGGCGTCGACGGTGACGAGCCCCCGCGCGATCAGGAACCCGGGCAGCGCGAAGACGCGGCCCTCCCACGGCGCGTGGAAGACCGGCTCGTCCCGCTCGACCACGACGGGCCCGAACCCCTGCATGCCGCCCAGGTCGTGGATGCCGTCCACGGCGGGTCAGCCCCCGCTCCGCGCGAGCGCGCGGTTCACGGACGCGAGCACCTCGTCGAGGAGCCGCGCGAGCTTCTCGTCGCCGCGCCCGAACTTGTCGAGCCGGGCGCTTCCGCCGCGCGCGTCGTACGTCCCGCGGCCGATGAGCACCCCGTCCTCGTAGAGACGGATGTCGGTGAAGGCGAGGTAGACCGCCATGTCCCACTTCCACTGCGCCTCGTACTCGAGGTGATAGCGGCACCCCGGCGGCCTCTCGCCCTGGAAGACGGTGGTCTCGATCCCGTGCCGTCCGAGCTGTTCGCGGAGGGTCGGCAGGAACTCCTTGCTCCACACCGCCCCGTTCTCCTGGACGCAGACCGACGGGATCACGCGCTCGGGAACCGGCTCGACGTGGGTCGTGATGGTGCAGCCGGCCGCGAGCACGCCCGCGAGGACGGCAGCCGCTCCAAGTGCGCCACGCCGCATCGCCCGGCGCGGTACCATGGGCCCGTCGGGACGGTCAATGAACGCCGGAAGAACGCCGGAAACTCCCGGAAGCCCTCGAAACCTCTCGGGAACGGCCGCGGGGCACGCCCTGAAGGGCCCTAAAGTCCCTCGGCATCCGGGCCGAGAATGAGCGCGGGAGTCCCTGCGCCCATGGCGACCCAGACTACCGCCCGCCGGCCAGCAGAACACGCCCTTCTCCGCCTGCTGCAGCGGCAGGGAACCCTGCCCGACGCCGAGGCGGGACGCCTGACCGAGCTGGCGGCGACCAGCGACCTGCCCATCCAGGAGCTGCTCGCCCGCGAGGGGGTGGTGACGGAGCGGGAGCTCGCGGAGCTCCTCGCCCGGACGCTGCGCCTGCGGTTCGTCGAGCGGTCGGCGGTCTCCCCCGACCCGGCAGCGGCGGAGGTCCTGAGCGAGAGCGTGGCCACCCAGTACGGCGTCGTCCCGGTGCGGATCGACGGCGGGACCATCGAGGTCGCGACCGCGAACCCGCTCGACTTCGAGGCGCTGAAGGCGGTCGAGTTCGCCACCGGGCGCCGCGTCCGCGCGATCGTGACGACGCGCGCGGAGGCCTGGGAAGCGCCGCCCGCGCCCGCCCCGGAGCCCGCGCCCGAGCCAGCGATGGCGGCGGAGCCGGCGATGGTGGCGGCGCCGGCGTCGCCGTCGGAGCCCGTGTCGGTGGCCGAGCCGCCGGCGCCGGAGCCCGAGCCGGCGCCGGCGCAGCTCGCTGCGGAGCCGCCGCGCGAGGACGCCGCTCCGGCCGATCCGGCGCCCGCATCGCCGGAGGCGCTCGCGCCACCCGAGCCGCCCGCGCCATTCGAGGCGCCCGCGTCACTCGAGCCGCCCGCGCCGTTCGAGCCGCCCGCGCCACCCGAGGCCGAGGCGCCTCCGCCGGCCGCGGACGCGTGGGAGCCGATGCCGCTAGCGGTCGTCAGTCCCGAGCAGGCGTCGCTGTCGGATCCCGACGTCGCCGAGGAGCTCCGCGCCGCGATGGACGAGCTCCGCAACGAGCAGCGGACGGCGGCGGCCGACACGCGCGCCGCGACCGCCGAGGCACGGGTCGCGGCCGAGCAGGCGGTCGAGCGCGCCACGGCCGCGCTCGAGGCGCTCCGCGAGCAGCTCGCCGACCTCCGCCGCGAGCAGTACGAGCAGGCCCGCGCGGCGAGGGTCATGTCGGAGCAGGCGGTCGAGCGGGCAGCCGCCGCCGTCGAGCCGCTCCGCGCGCAGATAGCGGAGCTCCGCCGGGACGTCGGCGAGCAGGCGCGCCTCGCCGCCGACGCCGGGGCGGAGGCGAGCCGCGCCCGCGAGGCCGCCGCCGAGGTCGGAGCACGAGTCGCCCAGGCGGGGCAGCCGTCCTCCGACCTCGGGGAGACGCGCGCTGCGGTGGCCGCCGTGCGCGACGAGCTCGCGCGGCTGCGGGCCTTCGTCGAGGACGAGATCACGCCCAGGATCGCGGCCGCCGAGGGGGCGATTCCGGACGTCGAGCTGCTCCGGTTGACCGTGGACGAGCTGTCGCGGCCGCAGGCCGAGCAGCACGAGGCCAGCGCCCGGGCGTCGGCCGACGCGGCGCGCGCGATGGAGCAGGCCGACCGGGCGCTGCGTCGGATCACCGAGGCGACCCTGCCGCTCGCGGAGGAGCTCGGCGCGGTCCGCGCGGCCTGCGGCGAGCTCCGCGCCAGCCACGGCCGCCTCGAGGCGGCGATCGAGCAGCAGGCCGCGGAGACGGAGAAACGGACCGCCGCGCTCATCACGGGCCGCATGCGGTCCGTGGCGGAGACCGTCGAGGAGGTGCGGCGCTGGCACGAGCTGCAGAAGTCCTCGGCCGCCAACGCTCGGCTCGAGACGGCGCTCACGCGGCAGCAGGTGACGGAGGCGCTCCGCCGCGTGGAGGCGCTGGCGAGCGGGCCGTCGGCCGACGACCTCCGCGGGCTTCGCGACGAGATCGAGGCGATGCGGGCAGAGCAGCGCACGCTCGAGCCGCGCGTCGAGGAACGGACCGACACGCGCATCCGGAGCGCGATCGATCCTCTCGCCGCGCAGCTGCGTGACCTGCGCGGCACCGTCGCGTCACTCGGCGCGGGGCTGCGCGAGCTCGCGCAGACCGTCGGCTGGATCGCGACGGTGAACCGCCTCGCCGAGCGTCTGGCGGAGCTGACCGACCTCCCGGCGCGCCTGTTCGCCCGTCTGCGGTACGTCCCGCCCGAGCCGCGCTGACACCGCCGCCTCCGGCGGTCCTCCTGACGCACGCCATGCGGGACACCATGGACGCCCCCCGGCATTGCCTTGGCAGAGTGTCCGTCTTTTGTGCCCCCCGGACCGCGGATCCGACGCCGGCGTCCACCCTGGAACGGCACAGGCGTTGCACTGTGCAGGCGCATGGCAGCGCCGCGGAATAGGGCCGAGGCGCCGGCGGCGCGCGGGGCGAAGGGGAATCCGGAGACGTCTCCGGAGGCCGAGGCGCTCGGCAGGCGTCTCGAGGAGATCGAGGCCGCCGCGGCGGCGCCGGTCGACGCCCTCGAGCCGGCGCTCCGGGCGATCATCGAGGCCACGGGGGCCGCCGCGGGCGCCCTCTGCCTCTACGATCAGCGGCGCGACCTCCTCCGCCTCGCGGCCGAGGTCGGGCTCTCGGACGACGGCTGCCACCGCCTGCGCACCGTCCGGCGCGGCGACATCAACTCGTGGGACATGCCGCTCCACGGGCTCCTGAACCGCCGCGCGTACCTGATCGAGAAGGCGTCGCAGAACCGCTACGTCCCTCCGCTCGTCGAGGACCTGGCGCGCGTGAGGACCGTCGCGTGCCTCCCGCTCCTCGCCGGGACGACGCCGGTCGGGAGCATCGTCCTCGTCACGGTCATGCCGCGCGTGTTCACGGAGCGCGACATCCGCGGCCTCGAGCAGGCGCTCCGCGCGCTCGCGAAGATGATCGAGGCGCTGCGGCGCCGCGAAGCCACCGTCTCCTCGACCGCCCGGGCGCCCGTGGCGCCGCCCACCGTGCGCGCCGATCTCCCGCGTGCGCCGCGGTCGGAGCGGCCCGCCCGCGGTCCCGACGAGCCGACGGGTGCCGATGCGGAGCACGTCCGGTCGCTCGCCGCCGCGCTCGAGGCGGCGCAGCGCGATCAGGCTCGCCTGGCCGCGGCGCTGCAGACGGCGGAGGCCGAGCGCGCGCGGCTCGCCGAGGTCGTCCGCGGCGAGGTCCCGGCGATCGACCATGCGGAGACGGAGCGGCTCCGGGCGCGGCTCGCCGAGGCGGAGGCGGGCGCGGCGCACGAGCAGCGCGCGCGCGAGGAGCTCGAGGCTGCCCTCCAGCGCGGCATGACCACGGGGCAGCACGACCTCCGCAGCGCGCTCGAGGCGGCGCGGCGGGCGGAGACGGCGCACGCCGCGGTCACGGCAGAGAACGCGGGGCTCACCGCCGAGCTCGAGCGTCTCCGCGCCGGCATGCCGGTCGACGAGGCGCGCGCCGCGGAGCGACGGGACGCCGACCGGCTGCGCGCGCGGCTCGCCGAGTCCGAGGCCGGCGCCGCGCACGAGCAGCGCGCCCGCGAGCAGCTCGAGGCCGCCCTCGAGCGGAGCACGACCGAGAGCCAGCGGGCGCTGCGGGTCGCCCTCGAGGCGGCGCGGACCGCCTACGCGGCCCGGATCGTGCTCGACGCCGAGAAGGC